>DATJWU010000159.1:0-2281 GCA_035501055.1 Thermodesulfovibrionales bacterium | reverse complement strand
TTCTTCCCAATTCTGGGTAGTTGCCGACCGTTGAAAGCAACTCTTTCTTTACCCGCGACTTACCGGCAACGGTCCTGTCGGACTGGCCGATGACGAGCAGGGTCTTCGCTTTTATCTGTCCGAATTCATAACAGACCGGCTGCTCGTAAATCATCTGGTAGGTGAGGGTCGCGGACATCGCCAGGCGCGGGCCTTCACCGCTCTCCTTCATCCGTACGGCGACGTTGACGTACTCTTCGTACTCGGGCTTCCACGTTACGTAGTAGGTTTTGTGGTAGTTGAGAATGGCCGCTTCGGTTGCGGTCAACTCATTCCGGTAAAGATCTTCCAGAGGAGTGTATGGGACGATGGGGCGGTAATCTTCGAGACCGATCGGGTTTTCGAGGACCAAGTGCGTCACCGACTCAGGGTACATGAGCACAAACCTCGTCGCGACCATGCCGCCCATTGAGTGCCCTACCACCGCGACCTCTTTTACTCCAAGCGTGTCCAGGAGCTTCCTGGTATTTGCCGCCAGGAGATGGAAACTGTAGTGGATGTTGGGTTTTGACGACTTGCCGAAACCGATCTGATCAGGGACGATCACCCTGTAGCCGTTCAGACTGAGGATTTTGATCGTCTCTTTCCAGTATGCGCCGAAGAAATTCTTGCCATGAAAAAGCAGGACAACTTTGCCGTTCCATTCCCCCTCGGGCGGGACGTCCATATAGGCCATTCTCAGGTCCTGGCCCTCGATGAAGAGAGGAAGGAAGTAAACCTTGTAAGGGTAATCGTAACCCTCCATCGTTATCGACAGGGGGATTGTCTCCAACGCATTCCCGGGTGAAGCACTAAGGAACAGCAAGAGTGTAAGCGCCAAAGCGGTCATGGTATTCCCTGCAGAGAGTTTCCCGCGCATGCGCATCTTCATCGGTCAAAGCCCTCCTCTTTCACGGTCTCCCTCACATTGTAACATGAACTTTGTACAAGGCTTCGATCCGTGCCTGCCTCTCCACTGTCCTAAACGATAACGTGAATGAGCGTGTTCAATCAGACTGAAGTGGATGAGGAAGCGGAACTGCTCCCTGCCCTGATCACTTTCGCAAGGAGGGCGGTAGCGACTGCGAGATATTCTTCCGCTATGAGCGACGGACCGAGAAGCGCTATCTGTCCGGCCCTGCTCAGGAGGCGATCGTCGAAAGGGGCTTGGGGACAACGCGCGCGAAGCTCGGAAACGAGATAGGAAAAATTCGCCGTCTGGGATGCCTTGAGTGCAGGACCGAGGGAATCATACAGAAGACTCTTTTCCCTGAAAGTGAGGATTGATCCGTCTGTTGCGTAGAGGTTCACAAACCCCTGGCGTTCGTCGCGAGTCACTTCGCGAACCGCCTCTGTCGTCTTGGTGAGCAACAGGCCGCCGGAAAGAACCGCACGACTGGGGCTCACCGACCGTTTCTTGACGGTCTCTGTCGAGACTTCGCGAACAATCATGGTGCCGCGCAGGATGAGGCTGATCTTCTGAAAAGGGATGCCGAAGCTGTCGCCGTGGTCAGTAGTGACGCAGAGTTCACGGTCGCTGAGGCTGAACCGCCTCGCCGCCCGCGCATGTCTTTCAGCCTCGATCTCGTCGCCGGTGAGGAGTGCTGTCTTAAATCCGGCGGTCCGAAGCCGTTCGGCACGCTCTTCCGCCTGTTCCTTTCCCGCGAAGACGCCGACGGTTACGGGGCCATTGCCGGGGGCGCGCAGGCGCGCCAAGGCCTCATACATCGTCACGCTGAGGGCTGCTGCCAGCGTGCCTGCCATCACTTCCTTGTCCTTCGTCAAGTCATGTATCGCGACGATATGCATTTTTTCAAGCCGCAGATTCTTTGCCGGATCTCATCGCCGGTGAATACGGTTATTTTAACAGACTTGCGCCATTTGGCAGCGGAAGCGTGCGCCTAGAGCCGCCTTTCCTCCGATTCTCGTTACTCCTCTCCCTCCTCTGCTCCAGGACATGACCCTGAGTAGACGAGCCCTGTCGAGCCGTCGATGCTTATCACCGAGCCTTCTCGTACCGGATGTCTTCCTATCTGCGCGAAGGGCTCTCCCTTTTCGTCGGTCCCGATCTCCATGTCAGGGCATCCCACGATGGCGGTCAGATTGAACTTCTGGGCAAGGACCGAGGCGTGAGATGCCACTCCCCCGAAGGAGGTGAGAATCCCGTCGATCAGGGGCATCAGGGAGACATCAACGGTGCTCGCGGCCTTGCGCAGGAGAATCACCGGAAGCGAGCGCTCCTCTTTCAGCCTTCTTATCTCTT
>DATJWU010000158.1:0-7238 GCA_035501055.1 Thermodesulfovibrionales bacterium | reverse complement strand
ATGGACCGGCTCGTCGACATCGGGATCAACAGGATTATCCTCGGGACCGTGGCAGTCGAAAAGCCGGCCCTCGTCGTGGAAGCGTGCCGGAAGTACCCCGGGCGTATCGTGGTCGGAATCGACGCCAGGGGCGGGAAGGTCGCGGTGAAAGGCTGGGTTGAAGTCACGGGAGTAGATGCATACCGCCTTGCGAGAGAGGCCGAAGAAAAAGGCGCCGCGGGCATCATCTACACCGATATCCTCACAGACGGCATGATGACAGGGCCGAACACGAGGGCGACGGAGGAGATGGTCGGTACCGTGAAGATTCCTGTAATCGCTTCGGGTGGCGTCTCTTCTCTCGCGGACATCAGAAGCCTCCTCCGCATACCGGGGCTCTGGGGGGCGATCACCGGCAAGGCGATCTACTCCGGTGCACTCGATCTGAAGGAGGCAATACAGCTTGCAAAGGATGAGGGATAAGATGAACGATATTGCGGCGTTCCACGCCTCGCGATTCATCCGCCACAGCGGACCCGCCGAGGCGGGCGGTTCACGGTCTTTAATATGCTCGCCAAGCGTATAATTCCCTGTCTGGATGTAAAGGACGGCCGGGTGGTGAAAGGAGTCAGTTTCGTGAACCTCGTCGATGCGGGCGACCCGGTCGAAAACGCGAAGTTCTACGATGACCAGGGCGCCGACGAGCTCATCTTTCTCGACATTACCGCGTCCCATGAGAAGAGGAAGATCATTATCGCCGTGGTTGAGAGGACCGCGAACGACGTCTTTATGCCGCTGACTGTCGGCGGCGGGATCAAGAATCTCGAGGATATCAGGGATCTCCTGCGGGCGGGGTGCGACAAGGTCTCGATTAACACCACTGCAGTAAAAGACCCTTTCTTTATCAGTAAGGCCGCCGAACGCTTCGGGAGTCAGTGCATCGTCGTCGCCATAGACGCGAAGCGGGCTGACGAGAATATGTCGGGAGCGACGGGCGAAGACTGGTTCCGTGATCCCTCCCTGAGCGGTGTCTGCTTCAGGCCCTCGGGCGGACTGAACTGGGCGATATCCACCCACGGCGGCAGGAAGATGAAACTGATTGACGCAGTGCGGTGGGCAAAGAAGATGGAAGAACTCGGGGCCGGCGAGATTATGCTCACGAGCATGGACAAGGACGGGACAAAAGACGGCTATGATATAGAACTGACGCGCACGATTTCCGGGACTGTCTCGATTCCGGTCATTGCATCAGGGGGGGCGGGGACACTCGAACACCTTTACGAAGGGTTCGTGCGCGGGAAGGCCGATGCCGTGCTTGCGGCATCCATATTCCATTTCCGGGAGTACACCGTCAGAGAGGCGAAGGAATATCTCAACGCAAAGGGTGTTCCGGTGAGGCTGTAGTCCCGGTCGTTTCATGCAGTAGTCCTCAAGAGCTCCCACAGAAGCGCGGTAGAAGACATTATGGGTAAGACAATGGTCCCCACAATGGTGCGGATCGATTAAGGCAGGAAAGATGGAAGAAGAGACAGAAAAATACGTGAGACAGTTTATGCGCCGGGGAGCTATCACCTGCAACGAGGAGACGAGCCTCAGGGACATAGCCCAGATCATGGTGGTAAATCAGGTCCGGTACTGCGTGGTCATCAACAAAGCCCATGAGGTGATGGGCATGATCTCGGCAGACAGTATCATCGACGCCTATGGCAGCAACTTAGATGAAAGAAAGGCGAGAGACATCCTGACCCGTGGCGATATTATTACGAAGACCGTGAATTCACCACTCAGGGAAGCTATAGACATAATGAGCAAGAACAGGACCGAACATCTTGTGGTGCTTTCCGACCGGCCCGGCAGTAAGGCAGTGCTCGGTATCCTCTTTGCAGGAGATATAATTGCAGCGATGGCGCAAAGGAGGAGAAGCGATGAGAGTGTGCGACCTGATGCATAAAGGGGTCATCTCGTGTTACGCCGATGACACCGTGAAGGACGTTGCCCGGATAATGGAGAATAACCACTTCCGTTCTGTAGTGGTCGTGAACGAAAGGGGCGAGGTGTGGGGGCTGATCACCTACATGGAAATGATCCCCCACTATGGCAGAAACCTTGAAGGGATACGAGCCTGTGACATTATGAGGCCTTACCGCGTGGAGATCGATCCCCAGTGGCCAATCGAAAATGCGATCGAGGTGATGAAGAAGTTCCGGTATTATCATCTGATCATAGTCGACCCTCACGTCGGGACGAAATGGCCTGTCGGCATGCTGACCAGCTTCGATGTGGTGCGGTATATGGCACGGCTCGAAGCCGGACAGTTCGAACAGTTATTAAAGATCAGCGGATAAAAAGCGGGAGAAAGGACCTTCCGGCCGGAGCTGTTTGCGGAGCAGGAGGCCGGCCGAACGGTCTCCGGACGTGATCGCGCAGAGTTCGGGCATCATCTCTGCGAAGGTCGACTGCCGTAACGCGCCGATTGTGATTGTGATTGCGATGAACAGCACTGGAACCCAGGCGATTATACGATCAGGTGAGCATTGCCCCTTCTCTCTTCAATCGGGTTTCACAGGGCATTTCATTATGTAATCATCCATGACAAAGCCCCGGCCGATATCGGCGACGACCGAAGACGTGATCCCAAATCCATTCTTTTCGTATGCCCGAATCGCTCTTGCGTTGTTCTTGTTTACGGTAAGAAAAACGTACCCTCTGCCGTTTCGCGCAGCATACTCTTTGACACGGCTGAGGGAATCCGCTGCAATGCCTGTCCCCCGAAGGGCTTTCACGATATAAATTTTGAAAAGCTTGACCGAATTGCCCTCTGAAAGTCCGTAGGACAAATAACCGCACGGCGTGTCGTCGGCAAGGATAAGTTCCCACACCGTGCCGCTCAGGAGTTCTTCCCCAATGACCCCCTCGGAGTACATCATCGGGAGCATATACTCGATTTGTTCTTTCGTTAATAGTTCGCCGTATGCTTCGTCCCATATGAGGCGCGCGAGTCTCTGTATCTCCCCAATGTCTTCTCTTCGTGCCTGTCTGAACATATACTGCATGGTGGCTGCGCGCTCCCTAATTTTGACAACGCCATAAAACGCTCTCTACTGCCGAGAGGTCTCTACCTGATCCCGCCGTTCAATCCTGTAGCGTTCGACCACCTCTTTGGCAGCCGGGGAGACCGTTACCCGAAAACGATCTGCGCCCCGTGTGACCGTCACTTCGACTTCTGAAAGGTTCTTCGCATCAGAGTAACGCGCGCAGAAAGAGGCGGCGAGATTCATGAAGTGCTCCGAGCCGTCGCCCGAGAGAAGAACGGTGGGACTTCCCGTATCCTCGACGATGAAGAGATAATCCTCTGTTCCGGCAAGGGCCTCTAACGAACCGTTTTCCTTCTCGTCCCGTCCGACAACCGCTTTGCATGCAGGGGAAAGCCTGAAGTGTCTTCCCACTCGAAGGAGATTGAGATCCTTTTGAGAAGGCTCGGGAGTCATGGAGAGGAGTTCTCTCAGGCGGAAAGAGAAATTCGGTTCCGTCAAGAGACATCCGCCGGCAGGGGCAGGATAATCGGTCAGCCCAAACTCCTCTGCAAGCGCCATCTGGGGTTTCCGTGACCTGCCGTTGAAGCCGTACAGGAGTTCTCTCTTTACGAGCCCCCGGCGCTCGGGCTCTGTCTCCGCGAGTATCCGGGCGCTCAGGGGCCGCACCACGCACCCTTTCAACCCGGCCTCCCTGTCGATGACATTGAGCGTGTCCCGCCTCTGGCTCATCGGCCTTTGGCCGATCACTTCACCGGTGGCGATGAAGTCGGCGCCGGTCATCTCCATCAGTTCCTTCGCCTCTCTGAGCATGAGGATCCTGCAGTCGATGCAGGGGTTCATGTTCTTTCCGTGGCCGAAGACAGGGTTCTTGACAATCTCGGTGAATTTATCGGCGAGGTGACAGAGCTTGACGGTGAAGCCGAATTTTTCTGCTGCGGGGAAAGGGTTTTTCGAACAGGAGGAACTGTCGCCTATGTCACAACCGAAGTGCGTAAGGAAGGTCACTGCGGTGACCTCAATCCTTTGTCTCAGCAACACGAGGACTGCGAGGGTGCTGTCAAGTCCTCCCGAGAGTAACGCGATCGCCTTTGCCATAATCACGCCTGACAAGAATCGTGAGTCGTGAAATGTGAGTCGCAGGACGACAATGAAACGTGAAACGTGAAGCGTGAAGCGCAAAAGAACAAAAGAAGAACTGATTCTTCTCCGATTATCTTCTTCTTACTTCTCACTTTCTTCTTTTCACGATTCACGATTCACGATTCACGTCTCACGGTTTTATGGTTCACTTTTCACGTCTCAGAGATTCCATCAGCTTTTCGGGCGACACCACCGCGGTGCCGACCTCGCCCACCACGATGCCCGCGGCATGGTTTGCGACCGATGCAGCCTCAGGCATTGATGCCCCGGCAGCGTGGGCGAGCGTGAAGGTCGCGATTACCGTATCCCCGGCGCCGGTCACATCGAAGACATGCCGCGCAACCGTGGGTATGTGGGTGAGCCTGTCCCGCTCGAAGAGAGTCATGCCTTCTTCGCCGCGCGTAATCAGGACCGCACCGCATGACAGTTTCTTCATGAGGGTCTTCCCCGCCCTGATGAGCGATCCCTCGTCCCGTATTTCGATGCCCGACCCGCGCGACGCTTCCGAAAGGTTCGGCGTGATCAGGGAGACGCCCCTGTAGAAATGAAAGTGTCCGACCTTCGGATCAACCGCTATGAGTTTTTTCTCTCCTTTCGTCGCCCCGACCATCTCCTTTATCAGCCCGGAAGAGACGAAGCCCTTTTGGTAATCGGAGACTATGACCGCATCATGCTCATGGACGGCGCGCCGGAGAAACCTCGTTACGTCGGAAAGCACCGTCCCGCCGATCCTGCTCGTGTCTTCCTTGTCGAAACGGACGATCTGTTGGTTATGGGCGATGACCCTCGTCTTCATCGTGGTATGCCTGGAATCGGCAAAGAGCGCACTCTCAATCCCTTTTTCCTCGATGAGCTCTCTGAAGGCCTCGCCCGCCCTGTCTTTTCCGATGACGCCTGCCAGGGTGGCCTTTCCCCCGAGGGCAACGATGTTATGCGCGACATTGGCGGCCCCGCCAAGTTTGAACGAGTCCTCGCCAACCTCGACGACCGGGACCGGTGCCTCGGGCGAGATCCGGCTCACCTTCCCCCAGATATACCGGTCGAGGATAAGGTCTCCGACGACAAGGACCCTGGCCTTTCTGAATTTTTTCAATAAATCTACGGGGACCATCTCCTTAAAATAACCCGCGACAGCCGAAAAAAGCAATGAAGATGCCCGGTCCGCGGCGGTCCGCCGCCTTCAAGAAAAGGAGTGTAATTTTTCTCAGAAATGTTTTATAATAACCAAAATTATAAGATGAACTACAGACATGGCTAGAAGGAAACTTGCACAGGAGTTAACCGAGGAAGAAAAGAAGGGGATGCCGCTCTATCCCATCGGGATCGTCTCGGAACTCCTGGGCACCACCGATCAGACGTTGCGTCTGTACGAGAAACATGGTCTCATAACCCCTGCGCGGCGGAACAAAAACAGGTTCTACTCAGAGAACGACATCAAGTGGCTGAGGTGTGTGAGGGATCTCATTCACGTCAGAAAGATCAGCATCGAAGGGATCAAGAAACTTCTCGAGTATGCGCCATGCTGGGAAATAACGGAATGCCCGTCCGAGAGAAAAGAGAACTGCTCCGCTTTCATCGACAAGAGCAAGGCCTGCTGGGAACTGAACCGAATGATCTGCAACAAGGAAGCCGGGAGGGACTGCGAAGACTGTATCGTATTCCTCTCGCAGTTCAAAACGAGAAAGAACTAAAAGAGCTTCCCGAGCCGGCCTTCCACAAAGGCCCGGATCCTGCCGAGGGACGCCGCGTCCCGTGCCTCGAACCGCAGCACAAGAGAGGG
This sequence comes from Thermodesulfovibrionales bacterium, assembly GCA_035501055.1. Lineage (GTDB taxonomy): Bacteria > Nitrospirota > Thermodesulfovibrionia > Thermodesulfovibrionales > UBA9159 > DATJWU01. Next base: position 1,304 of record DATJWU010000158.1, on the reverse strand, counting down.
CTGGGTATTGGACGCCCGGATGAGTCCCCACCCCTCCTCGAAACGGATCCTGATACCGTCGATATCGACAAGGGGGTAGTCACGAAATGCTTCTTTTGCCCGCTCGATAACCGTAAACTTTATTTCGTCGGGGCAGTCCACCCGTATCTCTGGTGTCGAGACCGTCGCCGGGACATCCGACAGGAGCGCCTTTAAGGAATAGGGTTTCCCTTTTTTCCGGAGTATCTCGACGAGCCTGAGGCTCGCATAAATCGCGTCATCGTACCCGAGATACCTGTCGGCGAAGAAGATGTGGCCGCTCATCTCGCCGGCGAGCAGCGCGCCGGTATCCTTCATCCTGCTCTTTATCAGGGAGTGGCCGACCTTCCCCATGATGGGGTTTCCGCCGCGGTTCCTGATGTCTTCAAAGAGGCTCTCGGAACACTTCACCTCTCCGATGACGGTCGCGCCGGGGTTCTGTTGAAGAACGTCCCGTGAGAATATGATCATAAGCCTGTCTCCCCATACCACATCACCGTCATCATCGACCACGCCGATCCGGTCCGCATCACCATCGTAGCCGATTCCGGCATGGGCCTTTTCCGCTTTCACTTTTGCGATGAGGTCGCGGATGTTCCCGGGGACTACAGGATCCGGATGATGGTTCGGAAACGTGCCGTCGGGTTCACAATACAGTTCGATCACTTCACAGCCAAGGGCCCTCAGAAGGGCGGGTGCGACAAGCCCTCCGGTGCCGTTCCCCGCATCCACGACGAGCCTTATCCCCTCCAGGCTGCCGAAGAGACCCCTGACATAATCGGTGTAGGCGGGGATTATTTCGTAGTGCTCCATACTGCCCCGGCCCTGCGTTGTGCTGCCTGCCTCGATGAGCCTCCTCAGCGCCTGGATCTCCTCTCCGAAGATCGTCTCTTTCCCTACGCTCAGTTTCAGTCCGTTAAACTCCGGAGGATTATGGCTTCCGGTGATCATGATGCCCCCGTCAACGGCAAGGTGGTGCAGGGAGAAGTACTGGAGCGGCGTAGGGCAGACGCCGATATCGACGACATTCACTCCGCTCGAGAGGAACCCGCCGGTGAGCGCATCGAAGACGCCAGGTGAACTCAGCCGGATATCCCTTCCCACGCTGACACTGACCGTGTCCTTCGAGAGGCGTTCTTTCAGATGGACCGCGAAGGCCCGGGCAACGGCATTGACCGCTTCGGCGGTGAGGTCCTGTCCCCACACGCCCCGTATGTCGTATTCGCGGAAGATTTTCGTTTCGATCAAGAGGTCTCTCAGCGCTTTTTAAGGATGATCGACTTCGG
>DATJWU010000157.1:0-4886 GCA_035501055.1 Thermodesulfovibrionales bacterium | reverse complement strand
CTTCAGGTCCTGAAGAGATACTTCGGTCAGGTCGTCGCCAACCCGAAAATCTCCCTTGAGCGTGTCTCCATGGATCTTCAGGGTCTTTCCCCTGCGCTTCAGAGTGAGAGACGACAGAGAAGCAACCACGTTGCCCTCGATCATTTTCATGTCTGCTGTTCTGAAATGCAGATTAAGGCCCATGTCCGACCCCTCGACCTCGACGGGACCACGAGCCATAAAATAACGGGAGAGAGGCCGCATCCCGATCTGCCTGAGTTCGATTGCTCCAGCTCCGGAGAGACTCTCCTGGTCCATTCTCAGCAAGACCGTCATGGATTTTGAAAAATTGGATGAGCCGGTGATCCTTATCGTCGGCCCCCTCGGCGGAAAGACAATATCCGCATCGAGATCAGAGAACGAAAAAACCGCCTGATCACCTTCAAGAAGCGTGAGATTTCCTTTCTCGATCTCGATGCCCAGGTTCGGCGCATCTTCCGCGAGCCCCTTGAAGAGCAGACGCAGTTTTCCCCTTAGTTCCTCAAGTGTGTGAATTTGTTCTTCCGGTTTTTTTCCCAGTCTTATGCTGACCTTCGGAGTATCAAGCAGCAGGGAGGATACGCCCAGTCTCCCCCGCAGGAGCGGCAGGAGCCTTAGACGCACCATGAGTGAAGCGAATGATCCCTGTACGCGGTCGCGGTAGATTACGGCCCCGTTATGGAATGCAACACCGGGGCGGGGAAAGAGAAAAAAATCGGCACTACCGTAAGAGATGTGAGCTCCGAGTTTTTCGGAGACCTGTGATTGAACAGCCTTTCTGACTGATTCCGTGTTTATGAATCGCGGCAGGAGTGCGAGCGCCGCAAAAGAGAGGAGCACCACGAGAAAGACTCCCGCCGTTACCTTGAAAAGAATTCCCTTGAGTTTCAAGCTTCAGTCTTTCTGTTCCTTCTGTTCACAGTACTCTATTCCGTGCGTCCTTAAACAATGTCGATAGACTATTTCGTACACAAAGGGATCCTTGTCAGCTCTTTTGACCGCTTCGGCCGAACATCGCTCCCTCGCCTTGGCGGGCCGGTACTCATACCAGAAAAACAGCCCTCCTCCGATCAAGAGTGCAAGAACAACGAGAAGTGCAAAGGCTCTCCCGTAAAACAGTCTGTTCACCTGTCCCTCCTTAACAGCTTTATTCACGCGCCGGCCGCGCATGCGGGGGAATCCATCTCTCAGGGCTACAGTGGCCCTCGTCAGCAGAACCTTTGTAGTTTAACTATTTCACTCCGTTTAAGGCAAAGTCATGGCGGGAACTTCAAATAAGGCGGTCGGCTGAAACGGACCGATTGCGGACAATCTTCTTCAGCAATCGGTCCGGGGCGTGTGCTGCGGCAGACAATCAGTGCTCATCGTAGTCAGGAGGAGGAGGCGGATAGTCAGCCGGAGGAGGCTGGTAGCCTCTCGAAGGCGGAGGATAGGACGAATTCCTGGGCGGCGGACTTGTCGAACGGACAGTTCGCCGGTAACCGGGGATCTGGTTGCCCTTCGCGTACATACACTGCAGGTACGCGTTATCATAGCGCCTCTGCGCCTCGTAATAGGAACCCGACGCGTAGCCGCTGCCCACGGCGCTGCCCAGGAGCAGTCCGCTGCCCGCGCCTATGGCCGCACCTGCACCCACATTACCAGACGCGCTGCCGATAGCCGCGCCTGCGGCCGCGCCTATGGCGGTACCGACAACAGCGCTCGTCACCGCAGAATTCTGCGCCGCCTGCTGACCGGACACCCCTCCCGCCTGTTCGTAGGCGAACTGGCGGCACGTCGCATCATCAAAGCGGAACTGCTCAAAGCTCTTGCTGTCTCCGGGAAGGACCATAACACTCGGTCCCGTCGGCACAGTCGCGCACGCCGAGAGCGATGCAACCGCCACGACAATCAATAACACAAGAAAACGACGCATAGAATTACCTCCCTGCCCCTGCAGGCGGCTGGGCCGGTATCGTCTTCCAGCCACCCGGGCATTCTTTCACATAGGGATAATAGGCCTTCGAAGTCGGGCAGTAGTGCCACACCCCTGGCAGAAAAGCAGGAGCGTGCTCATCAGTCTGGGCCTGATGGGGCGCTGCGATCACCGTCTGCCAGCCGCCCGGACATTCCTTCACGTAAGGATAATAGGCCTTTGATTTCAGGCAGAAGTACCAGACACCGGAAGGGCCCGAAGGCACAGAGACCGCCGGCTCCTCAGCCTCGGCAGGCCCGGGCCGTTCCATATATTCCTGGGGCGCTGACGGCGCCGCAGGCGCATAGTACGAATATGGGTATGGGTAATACGGATAGGACGGGTAATAATAGGGATAGTACCACGGGCCCCAGCCCCAACCCCACCAATACGGCCAGCCGTAATGGCCCCATCCGTAATGGCCGCCATAATGCCCGCCGTAGTGACCGTAGTGGCCGCCGCCGTAATACCCTCCTCCGTAGTGGCCGCCTCCGTAATGACCTCCTCCGGAATAGCCGCCGGCAGCCAAGGCAACGCCACTTGCGCAAAGGCCCACTGCCGCAACCACTATAATCGCGCTTATTACTGCACGCCTGAGCGGTTTCATCCTCTCCACCATAGCTGTCTCTCCACAGGTTTCTTCCTTCGTCTATCCGGACTTCTGCTACGATAGACGATATTATGTCTTCCTGGTTACAACCTAGCACGATGACGCAGCCTATGTCAAAGACGCTTAAGCGGTCTGCAGCCAGGGGAAATAAGAAGGATGGTCAAAAGAGAGCAGGCGCGCCGGTTTTCGCTTCTTCCCTTTGTCCTGCTAATCCTTGTTCCTCTCATCCTTAACGGATACAACCTTCACTTCAAGAGGTCTCGATGAATCGAGATGCACGTCTCTTTGGGGGAAGGAGATGACGATGCCGGCTTTTTCAAGGAACTCATTGATCGTATGACGTATTTCGCTCGCCGCGATACGGTTGTCCCTGTTCGAGAACAGCTCCATCCAGAAATAGCCGGTAAACACAAGGGCGCTGTCGCCGAACTGATCGAATAATATGACCGGCGGAGGGTCCTTGAGCACCATCGGATGGGTCTCAATCGCCTTCATGATCAGGCGCTCTGTTTCCCGCGTAGGGGAGCCGTATGCGACACCGATCGAAACCGAATAGCGTATTTTCATGTCCGAAAGAGTCCAGTTCGTGACCTTCTGCTGCAGGAACTGACTGTTCGGTACAAGCATGTCGATGCCGTCAAACCGGTAAATGCGGGAGTTCCTCATACCGATCTCTGTCACCCGTCCACCCTGGCCGTCCACTTCCACGATATCTCCGACCCTGATCGAACGATCAAAGAGAAGGATCATGCCGCTGATGAAATTATTGATGAGATGCTGAGCACCGAAGCCGAGGCCTATGGCAAGGGCGCCGCCCAGGAAGGCAAAGACCGCAAGGGGGATATTGACGGTTATAAGGGAGAACACGAAGACGCAGACGAACATCGCGCCGAAGATGACTTTCCCGACAGGCTCTGCTTTACTCTTTGTCCACTTGAGTCTCCTCGTCAGACCCCATTGAATAACCTGGCCGATCTTCCCGGCAATCCAGATGCCGATGAAAAGGATAATGAGCGCCTTCACCACCTTTCCGACGGTCACGCTCACCGGCTTGACGATGCTGCGCTCATCAACCACCGTCGTCTCTGTGGCGATGTAGAGTTCCGTATTCCAGATCACTTTCACGAAAGAATAGCCGATCTCCACACGCTCTTTCACTCGGCTGATGAGTGATGCCTCGCCGATGCCGACAGTCAACTCGTCGTTCAGGCGGCTCGCCAGGCGTTCGACGCGCCCGATCCCCTCTATGAGTCTCAGCGCGATGTCCTGACGTTCTTCGTAGGCACTGAGGACCAGCTCCTGTGTCTTCATTGCCGGATCCGTCCTCTTGAGAGACGCTATCCTGTCCTTCTGGTTCTTGATGAGGTTCATCCAGCTCGAAAGACTCGACTCGGTAAATTTCTTGACCATTCCAAGACGCGCAAGGGTCTCACTCACCTCCGCCTGCTTTTCCCGCATATCCTTCAGGTCCCGCTTCTGGTTGAGCCAGTAGCGGTCCTGCCAAATCTTTTCGGAAGCGTTCACAAACTGTATCAGCGCCTTGAAGGCAGAGACCTTCAGACGCGCGGTCTCGACAAAAGCCTGCTCGGCTTCGAAGCCGAGACTGAGGAGCCTGAGCTGCTCTTCCGAAGACATCTTCCTTTCCTGTGACGGTGCCAGCCCGAGGGTCCTGATTATTTCCTGTGCCGCGCCCTTTGAAGGCTCCTTCTCCTGCCCCCGCACCGAGAGGCTGCTCAGTGCCCCACGGATGCCATCCAGGCTTTTTCTCACCTCCTCCTCGCTCTTCCGCGCCTTCAGCAGTCCCGTTTCCAGTTCCCTGCGCAGGCTGTCAAGTTCGCTCAGTTTCTTCTCAAAGTCTTCCTTCGACAGGGGCGAAGATGCCTCGGCAGCTCTGAGATTTTCTTCGAGAAAGGCGATCTGCGCGTGCTTTCCCTTTACCGCGGTCTCATAGGTAAAGCGGTTCAGTTCCGCGAGCACCAGCCCGGCTTCGTTCCGGTCATTCCGCACCCGGGCAAGATCGAGGAGCCAGCGGTTTCTCTGCTCCCGGGGGGTCCCTATGCTCCTCGAACGCTCTTCCTCTGCAAGGCGAAGCGCCTTGCGCGATTTTTTCAGGTCATCGTCAAACCGCTTGAATGCCGCCTTCGCCAGGGAAAGCCTCAGTTCCAGGGACTGCAGCGCAAGCCGCTGAGAAAGCACCGAATCCCGGATGCCGTCGAGAAAGGAGATCGAAAAGGGAGGCTCTCCGAAGCCCCTCCAGGATTTCCGTTCAACCTCATAGGATGCATTATCCTTCCTTATCTCTTT
>DATJWU010000156.1:0-5821 GCA_035501055.1 Thermodesulfovibrionales bacterium | reverse complement strand
GCTCGACGGCGTCGTATTGCCGATGCCCATGTCGCCGGTGCCGTAGATCTTGTAGCCCTTCCTTGCGTAACCGTTCGCGATCTCTATGCCGACCTCGAGACATTTCATCGCCTGGTCCCTCGTCATGGCAGGCCCCTTCGCAAAGTTCTCCGTGCCGCGCATGACCTTCATTTTGATCAGGCCCTCGACGTCGCCAAAGTCGTAATCGACGCCGATGTCGACCACCACGACCGCCGCGGCCGCATGTCTCGCGAGGACATTAATCCCGGCGCCGCCCCTTATGAAATTCAGGACCATTTGCGGTGTGACCTCACCGGGATAGGCTGATACTCCCTCGGCGGTGATGCCGTGGTCCCCTGCAAAGGTGAAGACTACCTTTTTGTCCAGAAGGGGCGCCTCGTTTTCGCTGATCGCGACGAGCTTCCGCGCGAATTCTTCAAGCCTGCCGAGGCTCCCCGGCGGTTTCGTGAGATTATCGAGTTTCTTTTGAGCCGTGGCGTACCACTCTTCATTGAGCGGCCTGATCGCGCCGATCGTGCTTTTCAGCAAGTCCATTCCTTACCTCCTGGGCCGGACAGGCCGGCACGAAAGAATAAATGCAAATGCGGTAGCCACAGAGCGCACAGAGACCACAGAGAGATTAAATGAACTAAGAAGTAGTCTTGTTTGCTCTGAGAACTCGGTGATCTCTGTGGCAAGATATTCCTCTTCATAAGGGTCTCTTTCCGGTGTCTAAACGTCTCTGTGGGCAATCTTTTCCGCATTATTTTAATTTCAGAGGGATTCCTGCCGCCACAAAATAGACGGCGTCGGCGATCTCCGCCACCTTTTGATTCACCCGGCCGGCAAGGTCCCTGAACCGTCTCGAGAGTGCGTTATCAGGAACAATCCCCATGCCCACCTCGTTCGAGACGAGGTACAGGGCGTGGGAATCCGACGCCTGAAATCGCTGGAGGAGTTTCAGGAGCTTCTCGAGTTCCTTCTCCGTCCGCTCCGGGTCATCGGGCCTTTCTTCTCCGAGGAGGAGGTTCGAAAGCCAGAGGGTGAGGCAGTCAACGAGGACAACCTCATGGCTGATGCAGGCCTCCTCTATCAATGCGGAAAGACGAAGTGGTTCTTCGAAGGTCTTCCACTCGGAAGCGCGCTCCTCCCGGTGTTTGGCGATCCTCTCTTCCATCTCCTGGTCCAGGGCCTGAGCGGTCGCAATATAGGCTTTCTTCCCCTGCCGGGCCGAGGCATCCCGGAGCGCAAAGCCGCTCTTGCCGCTCCGCGCGCCGCCGAGCACGAAGATGATTGTGCCTTTACTATTCACCGTCATTTACGCTTCCATAAGAAGGAGTCGGGCAGACTGCAGAACCGTCCTCAATCCTGGCGGGACAACAGGATGCTGAAAAAACTTTTGTAGCGATACCTTGAGGTATCGGGAGCCGCTTTTCAAAGGTACTCGACGAGCGACACTCTTTCCGGAACAAGACAGAGACCTCGGGCTTTAATGGTATCATCGCCTGCAAAAGTTCCTGAAGCATTTTGCCGTCCCGACTTCCTCTCCCTATTTCTTGTCCGACTGCGCCATGTCCTTTTCGAACATGCCCCGCAGGATATCGTTGGCGCAGAACTTGCCGCACATCGTGCAGGAATGTTCGTCGCCGTTGCCTCTCTTCGCCTTTATTTCCCTTGCCCGCTCGGGGTCTATCGCGAGAGAGAATTGCCTTTCCCAGCTCATGTCCCTTCGCGCCTTCGACATCGCCTTGTCGGAGTCCATCTTCTTATGTTTTATCATATCACCGATATGCGCCGCGATTCTCGATGCGATGACGCCTTCCCTCACGTCTTCGGGGAAGGGGAGGCCGAGATGTTCCGAAGGGGTCACGTAACAGATGAAGTCCGCGCCGAAGGATGATGAAAGGGCCGCGCCTATCGCCGCGGTAATGTGGTCGTACCCGGGCGCCACGTCGGTCGTGATCGGACCGAGCATGTAGAAAGGAGACTCGCCGCTCATCTTCTTTTCCATGATGATGTTTGCCTCTATCTCGTTGATCGGGATGTGGCCCGGTCCTTCGACCATCGTCTGACAGCCGGCCTCTCTGCCGAGTTCGGCGAGTTCGCAGTTGATGAGCAGTTCCTGTATCTGAACCCTGTCCGTGGCGTCGTGGATCGCGCCGGCGCGGAACCCGTTGCCGAGGCTCAGGACCGTGTCGTACTTCTTCATGATCTCCACGACCCTGTCGAAGTGCTCGTAGAGGGGGTTTTCCCTGTTGTTCTTCTCCATCCACGCGACCATGTAGGAGCCGCCTTTCGACACGAGCCCGCCGTAGCGGTAGTGCTGTTTTCTCAGCATCTCTACGGTCTTCCTGTTGATGCCGCAGTGAATCGCCATGAAGGCGACGCCTTCTGCGCACTGCTTCTCGGTGATCTCGAAGAGGAGCTCTGCAGGCATGTTCACCGCAGCCCCGGATTTTTCGATGGCGATGGCGAAGGCCTCATAGAGGGGCACCGTGCCGACAGGAAGAGTAATCGCGTCCATGACAGACTTCCTGATGCCCGCGATGTCTCCACCTACGCTCAAATCCATAAGCGTGTCCGCGCCGTACTTCTCGGCAATCCGCGCCTTTTCGACCTCCATCGCGATGTCGGCGATGTCCGTAGACGATCCGATCGAGGCGTTCACCTTCGTCCTCAGACCCTTGCCGATGCCGCCGATCCTCTGCTTCCTGTTCTTGTTGGCCGGGATCACTATTTTGCCCGTTGCCACGCGGTCTCTCACGATTTCCGCATCGAGTCCTTCGCTCTCCGCGACTGTCCTGATCTCCTCGGTAACCTCACCCTTTGCTGCCCTCTCCAACTGCGTCATCGCATCCTCCTTAAAAAACAAAAATCCTCGGGACCCGCAAGGGGTTCCGAGGATTGCACCCTGATTCACTTCATCCTCACCTTCTGTCCGCGAGAAGGATTTTCCTGCCGTCAGTTCTGAGTTTTTCGTTGTTAGTTCTTGATTGATAATCTAAAACTAAAAACTTAAAACTAAGAACGACTGCTGTCTTGTCTTCAGGCAGGTCTTCTGGCTCCCGGTTCATCCTACTCGCCGGCCTTCCCAAGGCTTACGCCCCAGTGGCCCTTCGGCTTTCGTCCCGGTTACAGCGGCGGGACCGCTCCCGCTTTGGCTTGTTTCGCCCCACGGGATTCCCTATTAAGCACATGGCACCCGAAAACTTCTACACTTATTGTTATCACTTCCTTGCGTTCCTGTCAACATCTATTTGTAATTAGCAGGGAGCAGCTGCGAGCTCTACAGCAATCAGCCATTAGCTATTCAGCTAAGAAGCTATAAGCTATCTTTTGAAGCGATTCACTATTCACGGCCTTTTGCCACCGAGATCACCGAGGTCTCAGAGAATTTTAAGAAGAGTTCAAACTTTTTTGCTTCACGATTCCCTCATGATTTTCAAATCCTTTCTCTCTGATCCAGAAAATCCTGTGGGAATCAAGAGGCTAAGAAGTCTTCACCATTCGCTTTTTACTATTCACGTTTCACGATTCACGGTTTTTGACCTGTTGACATGAGGACGCCCATTATCTGATTATTGAAGGAGAATGATCCAGGAGCATTCAAAATGAGAACTCTTCCGTTCTTCTTCCTGCTCATAGGCGGGTTACTCCTCTCCTTTCCCTGCGCGCTGCACGGTGAGGGGATGTCTCACAGTGCTCAGGCAGAAAACTCCCCTCAAAGGGCAAACGCCCCCAGGGGTCCTGAAACCGGTGAGGAAGTGCCCGAGTCGAACATGAGCATTATAAGAGGCATCGTTTTGAAAAACAGCGTTGCCCCTGCCGGCTCTCACTGTATGGGTTCCGGTGATGTTCTCTATCGCGTGGTTATCTCTCTCAAAGAGATTGAAGGTGTGGCGGGCTACGATAACTTTCTCAAGGACATGAAAGGCCGGGCCATGACTTTTTTTGCGATTGAGAAACCGTCGGATGAACTGAAGGGAAGGAAAATCAGGGCGGTCGTAACGTACAAGGGTGACCGGGGCTGCAGGCTTTACTGGATAGAGGGCATCGAGATCGTTCAGTAGGCGAAAGGCAATCGGCGACACTGCCTTTTGCCACCGAGATCACCGAGCTCTAACACTGCGGCGATTGGCGACAGGCCCTACCAATTGCCCTTTGCCTATTGCCCATAGCCTACCTTCATCTGTGCTCTCTGTGTGCTCTGTGGCTAATGTCTTCTCAGTATTCACTTCTTATCCTTCGACTTTTCTTCTTGACAGCGTGTTACCCGACATGGTACTTTTTCCTCGTTGTGAAAAGACCCGGATAATCTTGTAAAGGGGCAAGACATGCGGTGTGCGGGGACGGGAGAAGACAGGAGTGAATCATTCCTCCAGACGGACCGCTTCGGACGGAAGAAACTGTTCAGTCTGACCGCGGCGTTCTTTATCGTTGCTTCTTCCGGTCCTGCCTTGCCATCCGCATGACACTTCGGCAAAAGAAGGGGGGCTTATGAAAGCGAAAAGGCAGGCGGTTTCAGCAAAGGCAAAAGCAGGAAGGCACGGCTACGGATGGGTGCCTGATCTGCCCGATCATCGTGACTATTTCTTCAGTGCAGTGCGCAGAATACCGCGCGCGCTTCCGGGGTCGGTCGATCTGCGGCCCCTCTGCTCAACGGTGGAAGATCAGGGAGCCTTGGGCAGTTGTACGGCAAACGCCCTCGCAGGCGCGCTGGAGTTCCTCGAGAAAAAGGACAAAGTCCCTTTTGTGGACTGCAGCAGACTTTTCATCTACTACAATGAACGTGTAATCGAGCACAGCACGAAATATGACAACGGGGCTATGATCCGCGACGGGATCAGGACGCTTGCGAAACAGGGCGCCTGTTCTGAGAAGACATGGCCTTATGTCATCGCGAAATTCGCGGTCAAGCCCCCTTCCGCATCCTATAAGGAAGCGCTCACGCGGCAGATCACGTCATACCACCGCATTCTGACCCTCGACGAGATGAGGACATGCCTTGCGGACGGGTACCCCTTTGTGTTCGGGTTTACGGTATACGAAAGCTTCGAATCTCAGCAGGTGGCGAAGACCGGGACGGTCGGCATGCCGAAGCCCAAAGAACGCGTGCTCGGCGGGCATGCGGTGCTGGCCGTCGGCTATGACGATGCGAAGAAGCGGTTCATCGTGCGCAACTCCTGGGGGACCGGCTGGGGCATGAAAGGCTACTTCACGATGCCCTATGATTACCTCGCCGACAGAAATCTTTCCGATGATTTCTGGACCGTCCGGCGGGGCGGGTTGATGATGAAGAAAAAATAATGCGTTTATCCGGCTCCTGCATATTATAATGTCGTCGGGAAGCCTGCATTGGAGGGATTTGTATCAGGCCTTGAAACGCCGCCTCTTTTGCGGTAGACTTTTTCTCGGAGGAATGAATTGAGCGACATCGGAACCTTCGTCCTGAACACCATGCCCGCAGGGGCGATCGTCTTCGGTCCAAAAATGAAGATTCTTTTCACGAACAAACGCGCCGAGAACTTCTTCAGGCGCAATCGCCCCCCCGAGGAACTCACGATGTTATGCGGACGGATATTTGACGCGATCAGTGCGGATAAGGTGAAAGAACTCTTCCCGGGAGAGATCTATCTCTATAAGAAGCTCGAAGGTTCGTCGAGCAACTGGGTATTCAGATTCCATATCCACGAAAACCCTGAGCCTTATGTGGCGGTCTTCATCGTCGAGGAGACGATCTCGAACAAATTCAATATGAACGAGATACGACTGCAGTACCGGCTGACGCGGAGAGAACTCGACGTTGTCAGGCGTGTCCTCG
>DATJWU010000155.1:0-5451 GCA_035501055.1 Thermodesulfovibrionales bacterium | reverse complement strand
ACCTGAAGGAATGGCGGTTCGCTCCGCCGCTTTTCGCGGGGCCTGTACCTTCAGAGGTCTTGCCTGGAGAATGTACATCACTCCGTCTTTTCCAAGCGCCCATTCGATGTCCTGCGGTCCACCGAAATAGTCCTCTATCCGGAGCGCCATCCGGGCAAGATCAAGGGCATTCGTCGCGCTGAGGCATGCCGTTCCCCTCATTTCGTGGGGCGTTTCCACATTCCTTGTGCCTCCTCTTTCCAACGGCACGGTCATCGATTCCTTGCTTCCGGTCCTCACCAGTACCGGTGATGCCGCGGCTCCCCTCTCCAGGACGTACATGTCGGTTTCGACTCTGCCCTCCACAACCGTTGCGCCGAGTCCCCACGACGCGTGAATAGTAAGCGTCTCTTTCCCGGAAGCCGGGTCGGACGTAAAGACAACGCCGCTCGCCTTCGCGTCGACCATCGCCACGCACCCCACGGCCATCCGTATGCTCCCGAGGCGGTACCCGAGCCTTTTCTGATAGGAGAGCGAAGAAGGTGAAAAGAGACTCGCCGCGACCTTCCTGTACGCGTCTTTGACTGCCGCCGGTTCTGCCGGCACGTTCAGGGCCGTCTCGAACTGTCCCGCGAAGGAATACTCGCCGTCTTCCTCTTCGGCGCTGCTTCTGACGGCAAGAAAACCGCCGCTGCTGCGTCTTTTCAGTCTGCGAAGGGCATCGGCGATCGCCCTTTCGAGTGCTTCAGGAAATGCCCCCTTCCGGATAAGATCCCTGATCCTTTCGAAGTCCCCCTCTCCTTCCTGCCCGGACCGTATCGGCTCGAGCACCTTGTCGATTCCGTTGCATGCAATGAATTCGTCATAGGCCTGCACGGGGATCGCAAATCCTTCGGGAACGTGAAGCCCCAGGTCTTTTCGCATCCTCGAAAGGTTATAGTTCTTTCGCCCCACCTCCCGAGCCATGTCGGCGGCTATATCGTCAAGAGGAATTGCTCGTCCGGCCGTTTGGGACCCCCCCCGGGGCTCCTCGCCGATGCCCTTCGCGATCATGGAATCGACCCGGCTGAAGGCCGCGGCGATATCATATCGGGACCGCGTCAGGAGATTGAACGATTCTATGGACGCCGCAATGCGTGAACGGAGCTCTCCATAGGCCTTCCCTATGTACACGGTATCGAAAAGGTAATCCCCGCCGAGTTTTTCCCCCATGTCGGTCATGGTTTCGAGAGCGCGGTTGTTGCCTTCCAGCACCTCCCTGAACTTCGCAAAGACATCCCTGACTTCTTCCCGCCGCCCGAAGAGGGCACGGTCGGCTCTCTCCAAGCCACGTCTCAAAAGGTCCGGCAACCTCTTCATGGCCTGCGCTACCTCGTCAGTGCTTTCCTGATAGACTCTTTCAGTTCTCGTATCTTCACGGGCTTCGGAAAAAAGTCGTGGACCTCGCCCCGCAGGGCCTCGATCGCCACGTCGAGGTTCGCAAAGGCGGTGATCATGATCACCTTCACGTCAGGATAGAGGCTCTTCACTATCCTCAGGACCTCGAGACCGTCGATGCCCTTCATCTTGAAGTCCGTGACCACCACATCGAATTTCGCGCCCTTCAGTCGCTCCAGGGCCGGGGCGGCATTGAGAAAGGTCTCGACCTCATAGCCGTCCTGCTCCAGAGAGATCTTCGCCATGTCTCCCACGATCTTTTCGTCATCGATAATCATTATCCTCTGCTTCACGCCTTTTCTCCTTTACCGTAGACCGGAAGCTGCACCGTAAAAATGGTGCCCGACCCGATTTTGCTCTCCGCAAAAATGGTTCCTTTGTGACTCTTGATTATCCCATAGCTTACCCACAGGCCGAGGCCTGTGCCGCCCTCCTCCTTTGTGCTGAAAAAAGGATCGAATATGTGGGGCATGAATTCCTGCGGGATGCCCTTCCCCGTGTCGAGTATGCTGACCTCGACGGTGCCAGGTTCTTTTCCGGGCCGCGTCGAAATGTTCAGCCTGCCCCCGGATGACATCGCCTGAATGGCATTCGTGATCAGGTTTACGAGGACCTGCCTTATCTGGGGCTGGTCTATGAATACCGGGGGAAGACCTTCGCCGAGGTAAAGCACGGTCTCGATATTCGAAACATCGAGCATGTTCTGGACCAGCCTCAGGGTCGTGCGGACCACTTCATTCATATCCGCTTTTTCGAGATTGGGCTCCTTCGGCTTTGCGAAGTCCAACAGGTTCCTGACGACCGCCTGTATCCTCTCTGTCTCCCCTTCGATCTTTTCCATGAACTCCAGTCTCTGCTCTCTGCTCAACCCTTCGTAGGCCTCCTGGTAGGTCTGGGCGATCATTGAGATATTGTTCAGCGGATTGTTCAGTTCGTGCGCCACGCCGGCGACGAGTATGCCCAGCGACGCCAGTTTCTTGGACTGTATGATCTGCTCTTCGCGGTTCCTGAGTTCCTCACTCATCGAATTGATGGCCTGGAGCACCGCCCCTGTCTCGTCCTTCGGCGCAGCGCTCTCGATCTTCCTGAAATTCCCCGCCGATATCGAGTGGGCGAGCTGTTCAATCTCCTTGATCGGCCTCACGATCGACCGGGAGACAGAATGGCCGATGAGAAATGCCAGCACCAGTACTCCACAGAACGAGAGAAAGAGCACGCGTTTGGAGTTCGCAATAATTTCGTTCACCCTGCTTCTCTCGATCTGCGTCACCTTGTCCGAAAACTCCTTCAGTTTCCTGCCCTCCGCCCTGAGCAGCGTCTGGGACTCCGCGTCAACGGACCCGCTTCGGTTCAGGCTTTCGACGATTCCGGCATAGCTTTCGAGATACTCCTCAAGCTGCCTCACCTTGTCTTCTCCTGTAGCGCGGACAATGTCCCGCCTCACCGACCGGATGGTCTCCCTTGTGCCCGCGACCTTCTCTTCTATTTCCGACAGGGCGTCTTTATCGTGGTAGAGGAAATAGTTTTTTTCGGAGAGTCTCATTTCGAGGAAAGAGACGTTCAGGTCGTCGGCGATCTCCACAAACCTCAGTTTCGTCAGCGTCGAGTTCATGTCCTGGAACGCAACAAGGCCGATGCAGGCAATCAGCAGAAGATTAAACCCGTTCGACAGAATTATCTTGTGTTCGATCATCATCGCGGGTTGTCCACCGGCAATGCCCTCGGCATGTCCTCCTGTTCCTTTCTCGCCGGCATGTACCAGAGGAAACCGTCGGTCACCATAAAAAGGCCGAAGGCGATGAGCACCGCGTCGATGGCACTGGTAATGCCGAGACCGAAGTACTGAAGGAAACCAAGCCCCAGGCTCAAGAAGGCGACACCGGTCCGCATGAACGCGAGGCCGGTCCTCGCGCGGGAATAGATCGTGCGGTAACACGCAGCGATCGTCCGCTGGGCAGCGAGGACGTTTCTCTCGCGGGCGAGCTGTGTGCGCACCTTGCTCGCCGGCACTGGATTGAGGATAGTAGAATAGGTCGTCACAAAATCCCCGAGTCTGCCGAGCATCGTCCCTTCCCTGTTATTCTGAGAAGCGGCTCCTTCAATATGGTATCTCTCGAGGAAGCTCATCGTCGCTGCGGTCACTTCCACAAGGGTCTGCTGTCGGGGGGGGCTTATCCTCGTCTTCCGTACCCTGAGATAGCTGCGGAGGCCCGAGCCGGACAACACAACGCCGACAGCTACCATGACGACGGAAAGATGGTTTACGAACATGAATCCCCGGTGCGTCTTCATGAGCGCGTCGGTGAGGGCGAAGAGCCCAAGCCCCCATCTCAGGAAGGCAAGAGACGTGCGGCACTTCGCAAAGTCCGTCCTGTAACAGGCGAGCCTTGTCCGCCAGTGAGCCATTGTATTCCGCCAGAAGGCGAGGCCCGTCCTTTCCACGCCGATAAGGAACTCCGGCTTCGCGTGAAGAAAGTCCTGGATGAACCACTGGATGTCGCTTGAAAGGGCCACCCTGAACTCCAAGGCTGAAGCCGGGAAAGAGCGCTGTATTTGCTCCCTTGTCGCCGGGCTTTCAGGGTCGTTCGCAGCGATGATCACCTTCTCCCCTTCCTTTATCACGGGAAACCAGAGAGAGGTCAGAAGACTGTCGGCGTTCAGGTGCGGCAGGAGTTCAGGAGGCACTGGAAGCCGTTCGTCATATTCGATCGAAGGACAGTCGTAATGGCCGGAGAGCGCCCCCAACAGCGCGGTGCGGGAAACGCGGTACTCTTCGAGGAGAATCGTCTCGAGCTCGATGCCGCGCGCAAGGGCCGCGTCACCCGCTTCCTGGAGCGCATCTTCGCTCAGGAGGCCTTCTTCCAGAAGAAGGGAGAATTTCGCCGCGGCCTCAGAAATCATCATGACTGAATACCACTTTTTTCCAGAATCGTCCCGGCACGGTATAGTCGGGGATTGCGATCTCAAAGTCTCCGAAGCAGTAAGGGAAGGTACACCGTTCCCTTTCAGCCGGCACATACCACTTCACGCCGTCGGCGATGAGCACCAGACCTCCTGCCGCCAGCAGCACCTCGAATGCGGTCCACGCAGGAGCCCCTCCCGAAAAATAGATGAGCAGACCTGCACCTACCGCCATAAAACTCAACCCGGTGCGAATGAAGGCCATGGCGGTTCGCGACCGTGCCATGATCGTTCTGAGCCTCGCCATGACATTCCTCCTGTCGGCAAGGACTGTTCTCTCGAGCGCGAGTCCTGTGGTGGCCCATACGCCCGGCACATGGGAGGCCCTGATGGGAGGCACACAGAGATCTTTCGACCGGTAGAAGGGTGGAAAGGCAGAGTCCCAGATGCTCCCTCCCGCTTCCGCCCTCATCACCGCCTTCAGTCCTTCCTTGCCTGCCCGTCTCGCAGGCCGGTACCACAGGATTCCCTCGATCGACATAAAGACCCCCACCGCGATCAGGGCGGCATCAAAAAAAGTCCACAGACCCGGGCGGAACTGCCTCAGGAGTCCGATACCGAGGCCGCAAAAGGCGACACCGCTCCGCGCAAAGGCAAGCCCGGTGCGGGCCTTCGCCATAGTGGTGCGCAGACATGCAAGCACGGTCCTCTCTTCTGCCATGTCCGTCCTGTCGTTGGCGAGAAATCTCCTGCGCATCACCGGTGACAGGCCGCGCCAGTCTTCCCGCAGCCTGTCCGCACCAGGTACAGGCAGGCTCCGCGTGAACACCGGATCGTTTCCGGGATTCGAGACCTCCAGCACCCTGAAACCGATAGTGTTCTCATCAGCCGCATAATCGAGTACCTTTTTCGCATTCCGCCTCGCAGGGAGATACCATTTCAATCCGTCTGCAGCTGCAGCGATGCCTCCACCCAGAAGGATGCCCTCGACTATCAGGAGATATCCGGGTCCGAAGAGACGGAACAACGCAACTGCGATCGTGATAAAGGCGATGCCGGTCCTGAGAAACGCGAGGCCGGTCCTGCCTTTCGCGAGGGACGTCCTCTGCTCGGCAAAGGCAGAGCGCCTCTCCG
>DATJWU010000154.1:0-2741 GCA_035501055.1 Thermodesulfovibrionales bacterium | reverse complement strand
CCACAAGGACATCCCCCATGGTCTTCGCAGCCTTCAGATATCTCACATGCCCGACGTGGAGGATGTCGAAACAGCCGTTGGTGAACACCACCCTCCTGCCTTCTGCCCTTGCGGCGTCGACCGCCTCTTTCAGCTCATTCCACGTAAGAACGGCACCCATCTTCCGAACCCTTTATCGGTGTTCAGCTGTCAGCTGAACGCCCATAACTCTTCTCAAGAAGCATTCCCCTGGCCTTTTCGACGATCTCCCGGTCACCCTTGTAACTTACCATCCGGAGCGCCTCATCGAGCGCAAACCATTGGGCCTTGTCGACCTCCCAGTTGTGATCGTCGGTGCTGCCGCTCAGATACTCAAGAAGATAGAAGTGCACCGTCTTTCTGTACTTCGCGTTTTTGTCTTTCACATAGTACCAGTAGGCGATCTCCCCGATCTTTTTCAACGCCCTCCCTGCGAGCCCTGTTTCTTCCCGCACCTCTCTCACCGCAGTCTCCTCGGGCTTTTCGCCCTTCTCGATAATCCCCTTCGGAAGACACCACACGGAGCCTTCCTTCACCGCGACGAGCGCTATCTCGATGATGCCTTCCCTTTCCCTGAAGATAACCCCTCCTGAGGACACCTGGGTTTTTATCGCCGCGGGCCTCATCAGGGAAGCATCTTTCCGGTAATGAACCTCATGATATCGTTGTAAAAGGCAAACACCATAAGCGTGACAAGGATCGCCATACCGATCCGCTGCGCGACCATGACGGTCTTTTCTCCCAGCGGTTTTCCTCTGAGCACCTCGATCCCGAAGAAGAGGATATGACCGCCGTCGAGAATTGGAATCGGCAGGAGGTTCACCACGCCGAGGTTGATGCTGATCACCGCCATGAAGACAAAGAAACTCATCGGACCGTGAGAGGCCTGCTCGCCCGCCATCTGGAAGATCATAATCGGCCCGCCGATCGTCTCCGCGGGGATTATCCTCTGGAGGAGTTTCACAATGGATACCACCGTAAGGACCGACATGTCCCATGTCCGTTCGACCCCAAGTCTCACCGCCTCGATAGGCGCATATTTCTTGATGAAGTCGCTCGCGAGTGGCTTGATGCCAATGAGTCCTATCTCCTCCACCCTGCCGTCCGGGGTCTTCTGGGTACTCTTCTCCGGCGCTATCGTCACGTCCACGAGGCGTCCGTCTCTCTTGATCCTGAAGGCGAGCGGTCTTTCAGGGTTCGCATGGATTATCTTCGTCATGTCCTGCCACGTCTTCAGGGCAGTGCCGTCTATTTCGACAATCCTGTCACCTCTCTGAAGACCCGCTTTCCCGGCCCGGGAACCTTTCAATATCTCGCCCACTTGAGGAGCGACGAGGGGCGACAGGCCTGTACTCCACCCCTCCCTGCTTTCGCCGAAAATGGTCTTTTCCATTTTCTTCTCAGGGACCACGGAGATATCGAGTATCTGTCCATCCCGTTTCAGTTTGAGAACAAGGGCCTTCCCCGGGCTTTTGTGAAGCACTGCCTCGACATCATCCCAGCTCTCGACATCGGTTCCGTCGACTGCGAGTATTTTATCGCCAGTCATGAGGCCGGCCTGTGCCGCCGGAGAGCCCTGGGCGACTTCGCCCACATCGGGACGGAGCGCAGGCACTCCTGTGAGGAAGAGGACGACAAATATGAAGGCAGCAAATAAGATATTGAACAGAGGTCCGGACAGGACGATCACCAGCCTTTTCCAGACGGGCTGGACGCTGAAGGCCCTCTCTTTGTCTTCTTCACTGATCTCATCACCCGCATCTTCCCCGGTCATCTTTACGTACCCTCCGAGGGGGATTGCGGAAAGGAGATATTCGGTCTCTCCAAATTGTTTTCCCACAAGTTTCGGACCGAAGCCAAGAGAGAACTTAAGAACCTTCACCTTCGTCAATTTGGCGAAAAGAAAATGACCGAGTTCATGCACAAAGATGAGTATGCCAAACAGCACGACCGCGGACAGCAGTATCATTCTGTCTCCTTAACGCAAAAAATAAAGTATCAGCGCATTCACGCTCTGACACTTTGACACTACGATAGTTTCCTTATGTATTCCGCCGCTTTTTCCCTGCCCCACCGGTCTGCCTCGACGACCGCGTCGAGCTCTTCCGCGGCCATGGTCTTATGAGACTGCATCGTACGGTTAATTATAACAGGGATGTCATTAAAAGATATTCTCTCTTCGAGGAATGCGCCCACGGCGAGTTCATTCGCTGCATTGAGCACCGCAGGCATGGTGCCTCCCCTCTTCAATGCTTCATAGGCATATCCCAGGCAGGGGAAACTCTCATGGTCCGGTCTCCCGAAGGTCAGCTTCCCGACTAGATCAAGCTCGAGCGGCGAGACAGAGCCTTCAAGTCTCTCCGGATACGCGAGGGAGTAAGCGATCGGTCCCCGCATGTCAGGGTTTGAAACCTGTGCCAGCAGACTCCCGTCATGAAACTCCACGAGGGAATGCACCAGACTCTGGGGATGTATCAGGACGTGGATGCTTCCGGCGGGAAAGGCGAAAAGATGGGACGCCTCAATGACTTCCAGCCCCTTGTTCATAAGGGTCGCCGAATCGATCGTGATCTTCCTGCCCATTTTCCAGTTCGGATGACTGAGCGCATCTCCGGGACGAACGTCTTTTAATTCAGCGGCTTTTCTCCCCACGAAAGGTCCCCCTGAAGCCGTGAGAATTATCTTTTTCACATAGGCGCGGTCCTGCCCCTCCAGGCACTCGA
>DATJWU010000153.1:0-5380 GCA_035501055.1 Thermodesulfovibrionales bacterium | reverse complement strand
GGTAGACCCCAAGGCACGGCGTGAATTCTGGGAAGAGATCCACGAGCTTGCCGGAGAGGGACTGACGTTCCTTATCGCCACGCACTACATGGATGAAGCCGAGCGCTGCCACAGGCTCGCCTTTATCCTCAACGGCACGATGCTCACCCAAGGGACCGTCGCGGAAGTCATCACCCAGGCCCATCTCACTACCTGGTCGGTCAGGGGCCCTGATTTGTTACGCTTCGCCGGGCAACTCCGGCAGAGGCCCGGGGTGGAGCAGGCGGTGGTTTTCGGCAGTACCTTGCGGGTGAGCGGAGCGGAGGCGTCCGCGGTCGAAGAAGCGATCGCGCCTTTTCGTACAGAACACTATGAATGGCGGGAGGTCGATCCCGGTCTCGAGGATGTGTTCATTCATCTCATGGGGAGAGCGGAAAAAGAGGTCCTGTCATGAACCTCACCTTTGGATTTTCGCCGGCGCGGTTCTGGGCCATGGTGGTGAAAGAATTCATCCAGATGCGTCGCGACCGTTTGACCTTCGGGATGATGGTCGGCATCCCGCTGCTTCAGCTGACTCTTTTCGGCTATGCGATCAATTCCGACCCGAAACACCTGCCCGCTGCCGTCCTCCTCGCCGATAACGGGCCGCAGGGCCGCACCCTGTTATACGCAGTTCAGAACAGCAGTTACTTCGATTTCGTAAGGCAGGTGAAAACGGAAGCCGAAGGGGAAGAGGCGCTCGCACGGGGTGAGGTGCAGTTTGTGGTAAACATCCCTGAGAATTTCACGCGCGATTTCCTCCGGGGCGCAAGGCCTGCGGTCCTTGTTGAGGCTGACGCTACCGATCCTGCCGCGACCGGTAATGCCCTTGCCGCCCTGTCCACCCTTCTGAACTCGGCGTTGCAAAACGATCTGAAAGGCCCCCTCGCCTTTCTCTCCGGCGCCAACGGCCCTATCGACCTGCGCGTGCACGCCCTTTATAACCCCGAAGCCGTCACGCAGTATAATATCGTTCCCGGGCTGATGGGTGTGGTACTCACGATGACCATGGTCATTATCACGGGGCTGGCGATCACGCGTGAGCGCGAACGCGGCACCATGGAGAATCTCCTTTCCATGCCCACGCGGCCCCTGGAGGTGCTGACGGGCAAGATCATTCCCTACATCATGGTGGGCTATCTCCAGGTGGGTCTCATCCTCCTGGCAGCGCGCTTCCTTTTTCACGTGCCGATGGTCGGCAGCCTCCCGCTGTTGCTCGCGGTTGCGCTGCTCTTCATCATCGCGAACCTCGCCATGGGTGTGACCTTTTCGACGGTGGCCGCCAATCAGCTGCAGGCCGTGCAGATGGCGTTTTTCTTTTTCTTGCCGTCTCTCCTGCTTTCCGGTTTTATGTTCCCCTTCCGCGGCATGCCGTCCTGGGCCCAGGTGCTCGGGGAAATGTTGCCGCTCACCCATTTTCTCAGGATGGTGCGCGGCATTCTGCTCAAGGGCAACGGCCTCGGGGAAGTCGTGGCGGAGCTTTGGCAGATCACGCTCTTTGCCGGGGTTGCATTGACAATCGGGGTGATGCGTTACCGGAAGACCCTGGATTAAGGTCGATGAACATTTCCGAAGGCGCATGTACCCACGCAAAAGGGGAAGACCGGACGATCTTCCCCCTTTGATACGGACAGGTATCTGGTTACTTCTTTTTCTTCGGTGTCGCGGTCTTTTTTGTACCGCAGGTCGAACCTTTGCCGGACTTGCACGCCATGGCGTCTGCCTCCTTTCCCAGTTCTCGGTTCCACTATATCATTTTGAGAAAAGAGTGTCAAACGAAGAATGAACAGAATACCCGCCGTCGGCAAGAGGATTTTTTTGCGGCGAGGAGATAACGTGTGGCCGGCATTTGCAACCTTAGGGTATACTCATGAGGAGACAGGAGACGCGACAGATGGAACTGAACAAACTGCCGGAAAAAGAAAGACTCTGCATCGTATGCTCAAAGTGCTGCAGGGAGATAGGCATCTATACCCATCCCGGCATGTACACGTGCAGTGCGGAAGAACTCATCGAATTCTACGAGGCGAGGGGATTTACGGTGACAAGATCAGAGGATGTCCTCGTCCTGAGTCTGAAGATACCGTGTCCGCACCTCACGCCTGCCGGGTGCGACATCTATGAAAGAAGGCCGCAGGTGTGCAAAGAGTATTCAGGCCTCGACGATTTCGGGGAGGCCTGTCTCTGGTCCAAACTGCCCGAACAGCGGAAACATGGGCGGAAGTAAGAGATGAGCTTTTCCATTACAATGCTGCGAGACTTCTTCTCATCACGCCTGTCCTCCGAAAGGCAATTCGTCGCAAGGTTTGCCTGAAAACCCGCCTGAACGCACGCCATGCTCCTGAGACAGGGGAGACTAATTTTCCCGCAGAGACTTCATTACGTACGAGATTATGACCGCTGATAGAGCCACGAATATTCCTGCAACGAAACCGTACGCCGGCAGTATCCATCCGTTTTCCCTGGCCAGTATATTCCTCACCGTAAGTCCACCGCCGAAACTTGCGAGGATGCAGAAAGCGATCACGATGATCACCGACGGCCAATTGAAGTCGTTCTTCTCTTCCATACCGATCACCTCCCTTTCATCAGTTAATGGAGAGATTTTACACGAAAAGGCGGGGAAGTTTCAAAGAGGGGGTCAGTGCCTTTAATTTCCTTGAAAATCAAGGGGGCAATTTATGTGGTTTCGTTCATATTCATAATTTCTTCATAATCTTGTCCTATCCTTCTATTCAGGAGAGGAAGGCTCCTATTTAAACGCGCGATTTCCTGGGGCCAGGACATCAGGAATGGCGGAGAGAGGTGAGAAGATGAAAAAAAATGAACTTTTTGAGGAAATTCTCGATTTGGGCAAGAAGAAGGGTGCCCTCACGTACGAAGAGGTAAACGATCTTTCGGCGGAGTTCCTCCCTCCCGAGGATCTCGAAGAGCTTATGGAACTCCTGGAAGATATGGGGGTGGAAGTAACTTCGGGCGAAGAGATAGGTTCTCAGGCGGAAGAGGCGCTGGAAGAAGAAGAGGTTGAGGCGGTAGAGAAAACCGAGGACCTTGTTCAGGCCTATTTCCACTCCATGGGCAACATCACGATACTCACGAGGGCCGAAGAGATAGAAATCGCAAAGAGACTGGAGGCGTCGCGAGAGATTATTAAAGGGGTTGTCACTGCCATGCCCCTTTACCGGAACACTGCGGCAAGTCTCGCCGCAGCGGCAGAGGAAGAGTCCCTGACGGAAGAGGAAAGATCGAACGAAGCACTGAGCAAGAGCCTTGATGCGCTTGGAGACCTCATAAAGACGGTTGAGGCCGCAGATGCCAGGGTGATGAGATACGGCTCATTAAGGGGCCTGAAAAGGTTCATGAGTGAAAAGAAGAAGAAGGGGAGGGGCTGCGCGAAGCTTGAGGAGACGGCTAGGGTGGTCCGCGACGTTTACCGGCGTGTCGAATCCGAGACCGGGGTCAAGATCGAAGAACTCAAGGCGAAGTGGGAAAGGATCGCGAGAGCAAGGGAACTCTACACCGAGGCGAAGAACGAACTCGTGACCCGCAACCTCAGGCTCGTGGTGAATATTGCGAAGAACTATATCGGCAAGGGGCTGTCCCTGCTCGATCTGATCCAGGAGGGGAATATCGGTCTCATGAAGGCTGTCGACAAATTTCAATACAAGAAGGGCTTCAAGTTCAGCACCTATGCCACGTGGTGGATACGGCAGGCGATTACGAGGGCACTTATCGACCAGACGAAGACGATACGTGTGCCGGTGCATATGATGGAGTTTTATAACAAGGTGAGCAGGCTTACGAGAGAGTTGACCCAGAGGCTCGGAAGGGAGCCTGGAAACGAAGAACTCGCAAAGAACCTCGGCGTTCCTACGCGCAAAGTCGAGGAGGTTTTCAGGGCGCTTCAGGACCCCGTAGGTCTTCAAACACAGGTGGGAGACGAGGAAACGGAGCTTGAGGATTTCATTAAGGACCAGAACGCGCCTTCTCCTTTTGACGAGACCACGAGGCTTGAGTTGACCGAGAACATTCTCAGGGTGTTGAGAACGCTGACCCCAAAGGAGCAGGAAGTCATAAAACTCAGATTCGGCATCGGCGTTGACAGGGATCATACGCTGGAGGAAGTGGGAAGGTTTCTCTCGATTACCCGCGAGAGGGTGAGGCAGATTGAGTCGAAGGCCCTGAGGAAATTGAAACACCCCAGCAGGGTCAGGGCGTTGAGGGTGCTTACCGCAGCGTAAGAACGTGCGGTTATTCGCAAGGGGAGTCCCGAAAGTCTTCGGGACTCCTTTTTTGTGCACCGTGAGGCAATGAGCCGTTTCAGGACAGATGACCGGGAGGAAGTCTTTCTTTCCGGCCGAAACGAACGGGCCGGACTTTATTGTCAGCAAAATCGTGCGACATCCGACGAGGGAAAGCCGCTTTATTAAAACATCCAAATGGTTTACAATAAGTAAAAATCTGCGGAGGGTCTGTGTATGCTTTCTGAACGAGCTGCGAACATAAAACCTTCACCGACTCTGACGATCGACGCCAAGGCCAAGGCGATGAAAGCGTCAGGCGCTGACGTAGTCAACTTCGGCGTCGGCGAGCCCGATTTCGACACGCCGGAGAATATCAAGGAAGCAGCGATAAGAGCGATCAGAGACGGCTTCACGAAATATACGCCTGTGGGCGGCATCGATCCTCTCAAGGACGCGATCATCGGGAAGTTCAGGGTGGACAATAATCTGGAGTATGCGAGAGATGAGATCATCGTCTCCTGCGGCGCGAAGCACAGTCTCTACAATATAGGACAGGCAATCTACGGGCCGGGGGACGAAGTCATCATCCCGGCTCCCTACTGGGTTTCCTATCCCGACCAGGTCCTCCTGAACGACGCAACGCCGGTGATCGTGAAGACCGACGAGAAGGACGCCTTTATGCTTAGGGCCGAGGCCCTGGAAGCCCATATCACTCCGAAGACGAAGGCGATCATCCTGAACTCGCCCTCGAATCCGACAGGACTCGCCTATGACAGGAAAACGATCGAGAAGATCGCCGAGATTGCCCTCAGACACAACCTCTTTGTGATCTCCGACGAGATCTATGAAAAGCTTCTCTATGACGGCGCGGAACATGTGAGCATCGCCTCCCTTGGGAAGGAAATAAAGGAGAAGACCCTCGTGGTGAACGGCCTCTCGAAATCATACGCCATGACAGGGTGGAGGATCGGTTATGCGGCCGGCCCGAAGGGCATCATCAAGGCCATGACGAACATCCAGAGTCAGTCTACCTCGAACCCCAACTCGATCGCGCAGAAGGCGGCGGTGGAGGCGCTCACAGGCCCCCAGAGTTCCCTTGCCGTCATGAGGGAGGAATT
>DATJWU010000152.1:0-2321 GCA_035501055.1 Thermodesulfovibrionales bacterium | reverse complement strand
GATCTGCTTACAGCTACCTGAATATCCCCGCGATTCTCAGCGCCGCCGAGATTACCGATTCCGAGGCTATCCACCCCGGCTACGGGTTCCTTGCCGAGAACCCTCATTTTGCCGAAGCGTGTGCGACGTCCGGCATTACGTTTATCGGACCCTCTTCGGAAAACATCAGGCTCGGTGGCGACAAGGCGAGGGCACGACAGACCATGAAGAGGAGGGGAATCCCGGTGGTGCCTGGCAGTGAAGGGCCGGTAACCTCAGAGGAGATAGCCCTCAAGACCGCCAGGAAAGTGGGGTTTCCGGTTATTCTGAAGGCCTCGGCCGGGGGGGGCGGCAAGGGAATGAGGATCGTACGGGAGGAGGGCGAACTGGAACAGGCCTTCCATCTTGCCCAGAGAGAGGCCCTTACCGCCTTCGGAAACAGCGAACTCTACCTGGAGAAATACATACCCGTAATGAGGCATATAGAGGTCCAGATCATGGCGGACAGCAAGGGCAATGTGATCCATCTCGGAGAGCGCGACTGTTCAATCCAGAGGAGACATCAGAAGCTCATCGAAGAGGCACCATCACCGGTCTCGACGGAGAAGTTCAGGAAGAAAATCGGCGAATTGGCCGTCAAGGCCGCCCGCGCGATGAAATACCGGAATGTCGGCACCGTTGAGTTCATTGTCGAGCCCGATGGCGCGATCTATTTCATGGAAATAAACACGAGGGTGCAGGTGGAGCATCCCGTTACCGAAGCAATCACAGGGGTTGATATTATTAAAGAGCAGATAAAACTCGCTGCAGGGCTCCCGCTTGAGTACAAACAGAGTTCGATCAAGCCCTGCGGTCATTCGATCGAATGCAGGATCAACGCCGAAGACCCCGAGAGGTTTATCCCTTCTCCGGGAAGAATAACTTTTTTTTATCAGCCCGGGGGGCCGGGGGTGAGGACGGACACGGCGGTATATTCCGGCTGGGTTGTCCCTTCCCATTATGACTCGCTCATCGCCAAACTGATCGTGCACGGAAAGACCCGCGAGGAGGCGATTGCGAAGATGAGGAGGGCCCTCGGTGAATTCGTGATCGAGGGAATAAAGACGACGATCCCCTTTCATAGGAAGGTGCTTGACCATCCGGATTTTATCAGCGGTGATTTTACCACCGGCTTTGTGGAGAAGATGCTCTCTGCGAATTCGGCAAACGGAAAGGGACCGGCGCAGGCAGGATGAGGAGTGTCTCGCGGCCTCTCTCGGGACTCTATCTTATCGTCGACAGAAGCGTAGGTGACAGGGCACCGGAGGAAATCACGCGTGGTGCGCTGAAGGCGGGCGTGAGGTGGTTTCAGTATAGGGAGAAAAAGGCTGCACGTGGCGAAATCTTCGAAGTTGCCCTGAGACTGAGGCGCATGACCGCGGACTTCGGGGCGGTCCTTATCGTAAACGACCACGCTGATATAGCGGTCGCAGCCGATGCAGACGGCGTCCATCTCGGTCAGGACGATCTTCCCCTGGGTGAAGCGAGAAAGGTCGTCGGAGACAGGATCATCGGCATATCGACCCACTCCCTCGAAGAAGCTCTTGAGGCCTCTGATAAAGGAGCTGACTATGTAGGGTACGGCCCGGTCTTTCCCACAAAGACAAAGGATGCAGGCGAGCCGAAGGGGGTCGCAATGCTCGCGAGGGTCAGTCAGAGTGTTTCGATACCTGTCGTCGCCATTGGGGGGGTATCAAAGGAGAACCTGAAGCCGGTGCTCGATGCAGGGGCCGCTGCCGTGGCCGTTGCTTCCGCCATTCTTATCGGGGACATCCGCGGGAACATCTCTTCTTTTCTCGGAATCATCGGCCGGGACTTATGACACCGGCGCGAGCGCATCTCTTTATCAGAGGCAGGGTTCAGGGGGTTTTTTACAGGGCCTTCACCCGCGGGGTGGCAGACGAGTTGGGCCTCAACGGTTGGGTCAGGAATCTTTTCGACGGCCGGGTGGAGGCGCTTTTCGAGGGCGATCGTCAAAAGGTCGAAGAAGCGATACAACGGTGTTCCAAGGGCCCTCCCGGTGCAAAGGTGGATGACGTCGAGATGCGGTGGGAGGAATACCGGGGAGAGAGCAAGGACTTCAATATTCGATAGTGACCCGAAAATCGGATTTGATTCTCATAGCCCTGGTTCTCTTTTTAATCGGGGTCTTGATAGAATAGGGTATGCGTATCGTCTCCGTCCATACAGCAAAAAGAAACAGGCGCCGCAGCACGACGATTGTTCTCCCCTTCGCCCTCATGCTCTCCATTGCCTGCTCAACGGTCTTCGCCCTGACGGACGAAGAGATCCGGCCAACTCAA
>DATJWU010000151.1:0-3124 GCA_035501055.1 Thermodesulfovibrionales bacterium | reverse complement strand
GTGGCTGTGGGAGTTGAGTTGCTGCATTAGCATGCAGGAAAAAGATGTGCATGCGAGGGTGGCCTATAGATGAAATCCGGCGTATCGAGCGTCGGCGTAAGCGACCCCGGAAACTAAGACACACATCCTTCCGGCTGCAATGTGAAACAAAATGCCGCTCCCTTGTTGACCTCACCCTCAGCCCAGATACGACCGCCATGGCGATAAATAATCCGGTGTACGGTGCTCAGATCAATGCCAAAGCCGGGAAATTCCTTGTCTGAGCGCACGATCACGTATGTATTGACTTCAGATGAAATTTGTTGGCAATCCCATGCGGTCCGACCGGCAACGTGCCGCCTTTTGCGCCCTCATTCGTTGACACCGCTCCCTTTTGCTGTTATAACTTCCTTATGGAAAAAGTGATAATCCTCGGCGCGGGCGGCAGGGATTTCCATAATTTCAACACCGTCTTTCGGGACAATCCGTCCTGTCAGGTAGTCGCCTTCACCGCGGCCCAGATCCCCTTCATCGGGCACAGGGTCTATCCCGCGGCACTCGCGGGCAGTCTCTATCCCGAAGGCATCCCGATCCGTCCCGAGGAGGAGCTTGAAGGCATCATCAGGGACCATGAGGCGACGGTCGCGGTGTTCTCTTACAGTGACATCTCCTATGAGGAGGTCATGCACCGGGCATCGGCGTGCCTCCGCCTCGGCGCAGACTTTCTCTTCCCGGGCCCGGAAAAAACGATGCTGCGAAGCGCCGTGCCCGTTCTTTCGGTCTGCGCGGTGAGGACCGGCTGCGGGAAATCGGTGATCACGAGGAAACTCGCGCTCTTGCTCAAGGCAAGGGGAATTGCAGTCTCGGTGATGAGACATCCGATGGCGTACTGCGACTTTGCCCCTGTGAGGAGGTTCTCTACCATGGGAGAGATCGATCGCGGCTCCTGCACGATCGAGGAGAGAGAAGAGTTCGAACATCTTGTGGCGAAAGGAATCACGGTCTATGCGGGCGTGGATTACAGGAGGGTGCTTGATGAGGCGGAAAGGGAGTCCCGGGTAATCCTGTGGGACGGAGGGAATAACGATTTTCCTTTTCTCGCCCCTGATTTCGAGATCGTTCTCCTCGACGCGCTGAGGCCGGGTCATGAAACGCTCTTTTATCCGGGAGAAGTGAACCTGAGACGGGCGAACCTCCTGATCATTACCAAGGTGAACGAGGCAAGGGACGGTGATGTGGAAAGGATCAGGACCTCGATCAGGAAATACAACCCCGTGGCAATGACACTGGAAGCGGCGTCGGTCTTCTCCCTCGATGAGCCGGTGCGCGCCGCGGGGAAGAAGGTACTTGTCATAGAAGACGGTCCGACAATCACCCACGGAGGGATGGCGCACGGCGCCGGGATGTCGGCAGCGAAGAAGTTTGCCTCGGGGATTGTCGATCCGAGACCTTATGCGGTCGGGGCGATTCAGGAGACGTACCGGAGGTTCCCCCACATCGGGCCGGTGCTGCCCGCGATGGGATATTCGGAGTCACAGAAAAATGACCTTGAAGAGACAATCGCGAAGACGCCGGCCGAGGTGGTCGTTATCGCTACCCCGGTGGACCTTAAGAGGATTGTAAGGATCGACAAGCCTGCGGTAAGGGTGTCGTATGATTTCGACCTCGACCTGAATTCCTTTATCGATGCCTTCGTGAAACGATATGTCCGGTGAAGGTCCGCTCCTTGTGGCCCTCGGAGGGAACGCCCTCATTCTTCCCGGAGAAAAAGGGTATATCCAGGAGCAGTTCAGTCATGCGGCCTCATGCATGAGGCCCATCGCCGCCCTCATCTCCCGTGGCGAAGGCGTGGTGCTGACCCACGGAAACGGTCCGATCGTGGGCAACATCCTCCTCAGGAATGAGTGCGCGAAGGACTATATCCCTCCCATGCCGCTTTCAATCTGCGTCGCGGACAGTCAGGGAGGAATCGGGGCGATGATGGCCCAGAGCCTCAGGAACGAACTGAAGAAGAATGGGATGGAGAGGAGCGTCCTTGCCGTCGTCACCCACGTCGTCGTCGACGGGAAAGACCCTGCCTTCGGGGATCCCACAAAGCCGATAGGGCCGTACTATGCTGAAGATGCGGCGAGGGAGCATCAGGAGAGAGACGGGTGGGTCATGCGGGATATCCCGGGCAGGGGATGGAGAAGACTCGTCCCTTCCCCGAGGCCAGAGAGGATCATCGAACTTGAGTCGGTGAGGGGTTTGCTGACGAAGGGAGCGATACCGATTGCGGCAGGGGGCGGCGGCATCCCGGTCATCGAGGAGGAGGGTGAGCTGAGGGGCGTGGATGCGGTCATTGACAAAGACCTCTGTGCGAGCCTCCTCTGCCGGAAGCTCGGCCTGAAGCGCTTCGTGATCCTGACCGATGTGGACGGGGTCTATCTCGACTGGCAGGGTGAAAAGAAAAGAAAGCTTGAACACCTTTCCCTCAGGGAAGCGCGAACGTACCTGGATGAGGGTCAGTTTCCCCGCGGCGACATGGGGCCCAAGATCGAGGCGGCGATTGAATGCATCGAATCCGATGTCGAAAGAGTGATCATCGCCCGGCCCGAAGACCTCGCGGAAGCGCTCGAGGGGCGGGCCGGAACGACGATCACCGCTTAGAGGTCAGCTGCAAAAAAGGTCGGGCAGCCCTGCCTCGAAGTCTTGTAAAAGCGATGAAATTTTGAAATGGTTTTGCAGCAGGCTTTTGCCGAACGTGAAGGCCTGCTTTTGAGGCGGTGACGTGGTCGGTGGCTTGCTGCGGTATCGCAATACAAGACTTCTCCGCGTGACTGACCGACCCTTTATATTGCTGATGACACGGAGAAAGCAGTGAAGAAAAGATATTAAGCTTCACGATTACTTCGCGATTTCTCAAATCGAGAGGAATCTTGAGGAAATCGAGAGGCTGAAATTATTCCTTCTCTAAGTCTCTTGCGTTTGTGACTTTCGATGTCAAGTCGCATTATAGAAGGTTTTGAGGCGTGTCTGCCTCCGTGATACGCAACTTTAGGGCTGCTATTTCTGTGCCTTCACGTGTTCGTGCGACTTCAGATGGTCCATGCAGTATTCGTAGTCCCCTTCACAGGTAGAACAATATCTGAAATCCATGTTCTGG
>DATJWU010000150.1:0-3001 GCA_035501055.1 Thermodesulfovibrionales bacterium | reverse complement strand
GCAGAAGGCGATCGCTTATGGGATCGAGGGCATTCAGGTGGACGGCAACGACATCTTCGCGGTATACAGGGCGACGAAAGACGCAGCGGACAGGGCGAGGCGCGGCGAAGGGCCGACACTCATCGAGTGCTTCACCTACAGGATGTCGGACCACACCACGGCTGATGATGCATCACGATACAGGAGTAAAGAAGAGGTGGAAGCGTGGAAGGCGAAGGACCCTATCGTGAGGGTCGAACGCTATATGGAGAAGAAAGGCATCTGGAATGCGGAGTACCAGAAGGAGGTTGCGGCAAAAGCCAAGGCGGCGATCGATGAGGCTGAGAAGACGGCCGAGGCGGTTGAACGTCCCGACCCGCGTGACATGTTCACCTCTACCTACGGAAAGCTGTCTGCGCGACAGCAGCGGGAGATAAAGGACTTCTGATATGCCGAAGCTGAATATGGTACAGGCGATCAACCTTGTGCTGAAGGAAGAGATGGCGAGGGACAAAGATGTCGTGATCCTCGGCGAAGACGTCGCGAAAGACGGAGGCGTCTTCAGGGTGACGGAAGGTCTTCTTGAGCAGTTCGGGCCGGAGCGCGTCATGGACACGCCTCTTGCGGAATCGGCCATTGTCGGCGCCTCGATCGGCATGGCCGCGTACGGACTGAAGCCGGTGGCAGAGGTCCAGTTCCTCGGATTCATCTATCCCGCGTTTAATCAGATCGCGAACCACGCGGCGAGAATCAGGTGCCGGTCGCGGGGGAGATACACCGTTCCGCTCGTGATACGGGCCCCCTACGGCGTCGGCATCCGCTCTCCCGAGCACCACTCCGAGAGCTGCGAGGCGCTCTTCTGCCATATGCCGGGAATAAAGGTCGTGGTGCCCGCATCACCTTACTATGCGAAGGGGCTTCTCCTTTCGTCCATCAGGGACCCCGATCCCGTGATCTTCCTCGAATCGACGAGACTCTACCGGATGATAAAGGAAGAGGTCCCTGAAGGAGAGTACACGGTTCCCCTCGAACAGGCCCGGATTGTCCAGGAGGGGAAGGACGTGACGGTCATCGCATGGGGCAGCATGCTCCAGAAGACACTGCAGTCAGTAGAAGGCTTTGACGCCGAGGTCATAGACCTCATGACTCTGAATCCTTACGACGAGGAGACGGTCAACAAATCGGTGAAGAAGACCGGGAGGGTCGTGATCGTGAGCGAGGCGCCCAAAACGGGGAGCTTCGCTTCAGAGCTCGCCGCGTCCATCGCCGAAGACGCGATGCTTTCCCTTAGGGGACCGGTCGTGAGGGTCACGAGCTACGACGTGGTCCTGCCTTTGCCGAAACTCGAAGATTACTACATGCCGACGGTCGAACGCATCAGGAAGGGCATAGAAGAGGTAATGAAGTATTAGTGGCAGGGCGTCTCAACCCTCTTCCTTTATGATCGTCATTCCAGCTTGTCTGGAATCTTTCAGAAGGAATGAGGACAAGCCGAAATGACAGCCGTTTAAGCCCCTTCGAGAGAACGTTGCTTATTACAGCTGTCGCAATATCTTATCGTAGTCAGAATGATTACCGATCCAAAACCAGATTATGTCTTCACCCTGGACAATGCCGACAGCTCTATATTCTTTTGTAATTCGTACTGAATAGATTGGCCGCGTAGAATGTACCTGTTTGAAGTGCAGGCTTGGATAGTAAGGGTCTTTCTGAAACCGATT
Organism: Thermodesulfovibrionales bacterium; assembly: GCA_035501055.1. Taxonomy (GTDB): domain Bacteria; phylum Nitrospirota; class Thermodesulfovibrionia; order Thermodesulfovibrionales; family UBA9159; genus DATJWU01. The sequence continues at coordinate 1,301 of DATJWU010000150.1, read as the reverse complement.
GTAAGTCGTTTCCACCTGTTTTCTGACTGCCTCGGGCAAGGCAGAATAGCATTTCCAAAACGCCGAGGTTGTTATAGAGTTCACAGCCGCCCGATATCCAGCGGTCTTGTTTTACCTTTCTTGTGCTCTCTCAATGCCTCATCGGCGAGTCTGTCAAGAACGTCTTCCGACTCGGCAAATTTAAGTTCCCATTTCTTCTCTGCTTCCAATTCTTCAAGCAGCCATTTTGCAAGTGCGTTCTGATCGACAACCGGCAGTCTTGACGCCTCCTTAAAGGCTTTTTCCAGCAATTTTGTCATTGTTCACCCCTTGCCATTTGTTTATATTTTATCACGGCTTGTGGTTCGTAGAGAAGTGCATTGGGTGATGCCCTAAAATACCTGTAAAAAGAGGAAGGCTTCGGTTATCGTTTCACTGGCGGTAGCTGCCGGAACTTGACCTCATTGACACCAAGACCTGCCTGTTGGTAGTATTTATTCATACCAGAGAAAAGGGGTGCAATAATGGCGACAGCGGTCAAAAAAACCATATCACTTCCCCCTGACCTTGCCGTCGAGGCCGAGACGCTCGCTAAGGAAGAAGGGAAGACGCTCAGCGCGGTCATACAGGATGCGCTGAGGCTGGCCCGGCAAGAGAGAATGAAGAAAGAATTCCGGGAGATGCAGGGCTACTGGTCCAGGAAGGCGAAAGACAAGGGAGTACTTACGGAGAAAGACCTCAAAAGATACCTCGGGAAATGAGGGTCGTTCTTGATACGAATATCTTCATCTCCGCCTTGATATTCCCCGGCGGCAAGGCCGAAGAGGCGGTGATGAGAATTATTGAAGGCGAACATGCCCTTGTTATCTCCCATGAGATCATCGACGAAGTCCTGACGGTTCTGGCCCGGAAATTCAGCAAAGACGCAGAGGCTTTAAGCAGGGCAGCGGTCAATCTGGCGACACTTGGTGAACTCGTGAGGCCCGTTGAAAGACTGAACATCCTCGATGACAAAGCCGATAATCGTCTCCTCGAATGCGCTGTTGCCGGCAATGCTGCGGTGATTGTCACCGGAGACAAGGCGATGCTTATGCTGAGGAAGTATCGGGATATAAGGATCCTCAGTCTCAGTGAGTTCTTGAGAAAAGGGAAAGGATGATACCGGAATTCATCCCGATACTTCTTTCAGTCCCACAATAGAGCAAGCGCTTAAACTTTGCTGTGTGGATAGGAAACAGCCCCGAACTTCCCGAAGAGAAATGAAGTATTAGCGATAGTTGCCGGAGCTTGACCCGACAGACAGTGTAAGAAGCTGTTCCCCT
>DATJWU010000149.1:0-6100 GCA_035501055.1 Thermodesulfovibrionales bacterium | reverse complement strand
CCGTCGGAACGGGAGATCGTCGTTGACTCAAAGGTATCTCTCGAAGCCTATCTCGATGCGGTTTCTGCACAGACCGAGGAAGAGAGAAAAGGAAAGATGGAAAAACACGCCCAGCAGGTGAGGGCTCATATGAACAAACTTGCATCAAAGGACTACTGGAGTCAGTTCAGGCAGTCCCCCGAGTTTGTGGTGCTCTTCATGCCCGGTGAATCTTTTCTGAGTGCAGCCCTCGACATAGATAATTCGCTCATCGAGGACGGCATTGAAAAACGGGTCATCATTTCGACACCGACTACCTTCATCGCCCTGCTCCGGGCTATTGCGTATGGGTGGAGACAGGAACAGATCACCAAGAATGCGCAGGCGGTCAGCGAGTTGGGCAAGCAATTGTATGAGAGGATGGGTATCCTCGTGCAACACTTCGAGAATGTCGGTGCTTCCCTGAGGAAGGCCATGGAAGCACACAACAGGGCGGTCGGTTCGATGGAGTCCCGCATCTTGCCTTCTCTCAGGAAATTCAGGGAACTCGGCGTCACCGGTGCCGACGATATCCCGGTCCTTGAACAGATCGACCAGACGCCGAGGAGTCTGAACCTTTTGCCGGGTGATCCGGAATAGCCATGGAGAGGTTCTTTGGCGAGGCAGGCATCCTCTCAAGGATTTTTTCCGGATATGAGCCCCGGCCCGAGCAGGAGACCATGGCAGAGGCGATCAGGGAGACGCTGGCGACCGGGGGGCACCTCATCGTCGAAGCAGGGACAGGCGTTGGAAAGAGCCTCGCCTATCTGATACCGCTCATCAGCCACGTGCTGTCTGAAGAGGGGAGCAGGGCGGTCGTGTCGACGTATACAAAGGCGCTCCAGAGACAGCTGATCGAGAAAGAACTCCCTTTTCTGAAAGAGCATGTTTTCAGTGATCTGCGGTTTGCCCTTTGTCTCGGCAGCGAGAACTACCTCTGTCTCAGGAGACTCGATCTGGCAAAGACCCACGGGCTTTTCGAATCGGAAGAAGCAGCGGTCCTCACCAGGCTGCGAGCATGGGCGAGGAAGACGGACACAGGGATCAGGGCAGAGGTCGACGTCCCCTCTCCGCTCTGGCAGAAGGTATGCAGGGAAAGCGACATCTGTTACGGCAAGGACTGCAGGAGGTCCGACTTCTGTTTCTATCAGAGGGCGAAAACGGCGGAGAGAAAGGCCCATATCCTTGTGACAAACCACCATCTCTTTTTTGCGAATGTTGCCTCGGGATGGAATGTGCTGCCGCCCTTCGATACCGTCGTCTTTGACGAGGCCCATCAGATCGAGGACGTGGCCGCGGATTACCTCGGCCTGGAATTTTCGAATTACCGCCTCAGGTATATTCTGGACTCTGTGGTGAGCCTCCAGAACAAGGGCCTGCTGAGCCGTCTGGCGTGGCTGCCGCCTTCGGTGTATCTGGGGATGAGTTCCCTCGTCAATTCGGTGAGGTCACGGGGTGAACTCTTTTTTGAAGCACTGGGAGAGAAGGTGAAGGATGTCCCGACGCTCAGGGTCCGCGAAAGAGGCTTTCTCGATGACAACCTCTCGGAGGCGCTCGCGACTCTTGCCGCTGAGCTCAAGGTCCTCAGGGATTCGGCCGAAGACGAGGATGAAGGCAGGGAAATCTCTGCGCTCGCCCTGCGCAGCGAGGCCCTCGGTCTTTCACTTCGGCTGATCCTTGGTCAGGAGCTTGAAGATCACGTATACTGGGCAGAGAAGGACGGCAGGAGGGTGAGGCTTGCGGCGACGCCCCTCGATATCGCATCGATACTCAGGACCCAGGTTTTCGATACCATGGCAACTGCGGTCCTGACCTCGGCGACACTCGCCACACAGGAGAACTTCGATTTCATAAAGGAACGTCTCGGTCTGTCAGGGGCAAAGACGCTGCTGCTCAGGTCGCCCTTTGACTACGGAAGGCAGGTGGCGCTCTATATCCCTGAATCGATGAGCGAGCCGGGTTCCGAAGGATTCGAAGACGACCTCATTGCGGAGCTGAAGGAGATACTCGGGGTGACACTCGGGCGGACCATGGTGCTTTTCACGAGCTACGGCCTTCTCAACAGGGTATATCAGATCCTCCGTATCCCTGGGGTGGAGGTCCTGAAGCAGGGAGATATGGAGAATTACCGGCTGCTGAAGGTATTTCGGAAAAAGAGGCACGCCGTTCTGCTCGGCACCTACACCTTCTGGCAGGGAGTCGATATCCCGGGAGACGATCTGCAGTGTGTGGTGATCACGAAGCTGCCTTTCGCGGTTCCCGATGAGCCGGTGATCGAGGCGAGGCTCGAGACACTCGTCAGGAAGGGGAAAAACCCTTTTCGCGAATATCAGGTGCCGCAGGCGGCGATCCTGCTGAAACAGGGGTTCGGAAGGCTTATCCGCACACGAACGGACAGGGGCGCCGTCGTCGTCATGGACCGGAGGATCAGAACGAGGGGATATGGTGCACAGTTTATAAAATCTCTTCCGGAGTGTAAAATAACTGCATCCTTGCAGGATGTGAGAGATATGCTGGCCGGGGAGTGCGAACGCGGGTGATGCACATGCACGTTTCAGAATGCAGAACGTACGGGGTAGAGTTTCAGCGCTTTCAAATCAGCACCATATGAGGAGGGTATTATGCCGGAGAAACTGGGTTACGAGGAATTCGTGAGGAAGGCGATCGTCAGTCTGAGGAAGGAAGGATTCAAGGGCATCCATACTGTTTTTTCCGGGTTCAACGAGGCATTCAAAAAGTATTTTGACGGGGAAAATCCCGTGGAAGTAACCAACCGCCTTGCGCAGGAAGGGAAGATTGTCCTGCGGCCGGTGAAAGGCGGGGTGATGCTCTATCTGCCGGAAGAAGCCCCCGCGCCGAAAGGTTCAGGTGATGAAGCGCTCAGGAAAATGGGCATCGAATAACTGAAGACCGAAGGCGTAGACTGAAGACTGAAGATGGAATATGGAAAAAGGAGAGGAACGCAAACCATGCAAGGCTCCTTCAGCCTGACCACCTGAAGGATGAAGAAAATCGGCATATTCGGAGGGACGTTCAACCCTGTCCACTTCGGCCACCTCAGGGTCGCCGAGGAGGTGAGGGATCAACTCGGCTTCGAGAAGATACTCTTCATCCCTTCCTGCAATCCTCCTCTCAAGAGCGGCAGTCTCGCGCCCGGCCGGGACCGATACGAGATGGCGAGACTGGCGGTTGCGGGAAATCCTTTTTTCGAGATCTCCGATATAGAATGCAGGAGGCCCGGCAAGTCCTACACGGTCGAGACCTTTGCGGCCCTCATGAAACAATATCCGGACACCGACCTCTCTCTTATCGTCGGTATCGATTCGTTCCTCGACATCCCTGCATGGTACCAGCCGCAGAGACTTATGGAACTCGCAAGTTTTGTAGTGATCTCCAGGCCGGGTTTTCTTTTCTCGAGTATCTCCTCGATGGTCACCGCCGAAGGAGACGTGCTTTCCGAACTTGATGCGCATCAGAGGGAATTCGCCACGACGGCAATGAAGAACGGACGCGAGGTATCCCTCATGAATGTCACGCCGTTCTGCGTCTCCGCGACATCGGTGAGGACGCGCGTGCAGTGCGGCAGGAGTGTCAAATACTTATTGCCAGACGCGGTAGAATCTTATATAATTTCACATCATCTTTACCAGGAAGGAAGTGACCCCCTTAGAAAGCAGGGATAAGGCTGTTGCCGCAGCGAAGGCGGCGATGGCAAAAAAAGCGAAAGAGACCCTCATCCTCGAACTGAAGGGGCTGACCGTCATTGCCGACTACTTTGTGATCTGCTCGGGTGAAAGCACGACCCAAGTCAATGCGATTGCGGAGTATGTCGTGAGTGAGTTTCTGAAAGAACGCATGAGGCCGCTGTCGATTGAGGGGAAGGGCCATGCCCATTGGGTCCTTATAGACTACGGCGATGTCATTGTCCATGTCTTTGAGGAGGAAACGAGGGCATATTACGAACTCGAAAAGCTTTGGCTCGACGCCCCAAGGCTTGCCGCGCCGGAGGAACAGGGACGATGACCGATAGGGGACATTCACGACGGACAGGGGAATAGGGGATGGGCAAGTCAGCGCTCTTCATCCTCGTGATATTCCTCGTAGGCCTTGCGTACTTCTGGACCTTTAACCGGGAGCCGGTGACGATCGCCTTTTCGCCGAAGACGATCTATGAGACCTCGAAGATCGTCCTCATCCTTCTTTCTTCTGCGGCGGGGATCGCCCTGACGCTCGTGTATTTCTTTATCAGAGACACGAAGCGCTTCATCGACGGCAGGCAGTTCCAGCGCAGGCAAAAGCAGGACATGAAGGTACAGGAACTCTATGCAAAGGCGTTGAATGCGATTCTCGCGGACAATGAGGAAGAGGCGAGATCTGCCCTCGAGGAGATTCTCAAAGAAGATCCCGGACACCTCGATGCCAATCTGAGACTCGGAGACATATCGGCGGAAAGCGAAGATTACCTCAAGGCGATAAGCTATTACAAGAAAGCGAAAGAGGTGCAGCCCCACAATTTCGAAGTACTCTTCTCCCTTGCACGGGTAATGGAAAAGACAAACCGGCCTGCCGATGCGCGGGTCTATCTTGACGAGATTCTCGATACCGACCCCGATAATCTCACTGCCCTGTATAAGAAACGTGCCCTTATGGAGAAAAAGGACGAGTGGGATGAGGTCATTTACCTTCAGAAGACGATCATCAAGTCCGAGCATACCGAAAAGGAACGGGAGCGGGAGCAAAAGAAGCTTCTCGGGTACAAGTACGAACAGGGCAGGTACAGCCTCGAGAACGGTCAGTATGAGAAGGCGAAAAAGACGTTCCGGACGATCATACGACTCGACAGGAATTTCGTTCCCGCCTCTCTCGGCCTCGCCGAGGTGATGCTCCGCGAGGGCGAGACGGAAGATGCGATAGACTTCCTCGAGAAGACCTTTGAACAGACTTTGTCGGTGATCATCCTCGCGAGGATCGAAGATTTGCTCATCAGTGTCGGCGAACCCGCGAGACTGATCAGACTGTACAAGAACGCACTCTCCAGGGAGCCGCAGAACCAGACGCTGAACTTCTTCATGGGCAAGCTTTATTATCGTCTCGAGATGATCGATGACGCCTTCGACGCGCTCGTGACTGTTGATTCGAGCGGGGCGCCCTATCCCGAGTTGCATTACCTCCTCGCAGACATATACGTGAGGAGGCAGCAGTGGGACAGGGCGGTGGGAGAGTTCAAGAAGGTGATCGACCTGAGAAAGCCCTTCAGGCTCCCCTATTGCTGCGAGGAGTGCGGCTATGCCTCCCAGGGATGGGCCGGCAGGTGCGTGAACTGCAAGTCATGGAATACCTACCAGTTCAATCTCTACGGCAGATGCAAGGCATAGCAACGACGGGGGTTATCGGTGATGACGAACGGGGTACGCGACAACGATAAGAATGACGACAATGAAGGGGAGCCCTCAGCGCTCCTCATCCGTCACCCGTCTCTTCAGAAGGTAGTCCTCGATACAAGCCTTTTTGTGAACCCTGACGTGCGCACAAGCCTTGGCAGGACCCCCACCGAGGCGCTCGAAACATTTCTCTTTCTTGCGGCACAGATTCACATTCTCGAATTCTACATGCCTCCCTCCGTATTCGAGGAACTGATGCATTTCGCGGAGCGGGAGAGAATCCCGGGAGACCTCCTCGTCGTGCTCCATCAGAAACCGCCCAAAAAACATGAATTGAGATGCCCGGCGGTCCTGCTCTATGAGCTGATCGAGGAGATGCGCGAGAGGGTGAACAAGGGACTGAGAGTCGCCGAGAATGCGGTGAGGAGCGCGGAAAAGAAGAAGCCTGACGAGATCATTCAGGACCTGAGGAGAAAGTACCGGGAGGCGCTGCGTGAGGGAATCATCGACAGCAAGGAAGACGTCGACCTCCTCCTGCTGGCCATGGAACTCGACGCGCTTCTCATCACCGCCGATCAGGGGCTGATCAAATGGGCGGAAAAACTCGGCATTCAATGGCTCTTCCCCGAGAAGTTCAAAGACTATCTCGCCGGGGCGATCAGGAGATCCGATTTCCTCGCGGCGCTGCCGAAGGAGGAATA
>DATJWU010000148.1:0-2946 GCA_035501055.1 Thermodesulfovibrionales bacterium | reverse complement strand
CAATAGCGGTTTTATACTCTTTCCTGGTGAGTCGTCTGTCAAGCGGTGGGTACTCATGGGCTCTGTAGCAAGGGTGATACTGATCCATGAGGTTCATGTAGGTATTCAGGGATATCTCTTTGGCGATAAACCTGACAACATCCTCCGTTCCCGCGAGATTTTCGGGAAGGATCAGATGCCGTACGAGGAGACCCTTGACCGCAAGCCCTCTTTCGTCGAGTACGAGATCACCCACCTGGCGGTGCATCTCTTTCAATGCCGCCTTTGCGTGCTCCGTATACCCTTCGGCATCTGAATACGTGGCGGCCGTCCGCGAGTTGCCATACTTGAAGTCGGGCATGTAAACATCGACAATCCCCTCGAGAATCGCGAGTGCCTCGAGGGATTCGTATCCGCCGCAATTGTACACTATCGGAAGGTTGAGTCCTCTGTCTTTCGCCATGATCAGTGATCTGAGAATCATCGGCATCTGGTGTGTCGGCGTCACGAGGTTTATATTATGACATCCTTCGTCCTGGAGGTCGAGCATTACGCGGGCGAGTCTGTCTGCCGATATCTGAACGCCCTCACTTGCGTGACTGATCGTCCAATTCTGACAGAACACACACCCGAGATTGCACCGGCTGAAAAAGATGGTCCCGGAGCCGAACCGGCCGACGAGAGGTTTCTCTTCCCCGAAATGGGGACCCCAGCTTGCCGCAGAGGGCCTGTCGAGGACGCCGCAATAACCCGTTTCCCCGGCGGTCCTGTCGACACCGCATTTCCTTGGGCAGAGTGCGCAATTTTTCAGGAGCCTCTCGGCCTCAACAAGTTTTTGCTGCAATGCTTCAGGGGATAGTCGACAGTAACCGGTCATATTCTTATGATAACAAAAGAAGTGCACTCCCTCACTGCGAGATTATTACGAAAACAAAGCCCTCTCCGCCACCGAGACCACAGAGATCTCAGAGACTTTCAAAAAAAGGAAAAAACTTTTTCGGCCTCGTGATTGCTCTAAATTTCATCCAAAAAAGCGTCCTTCTCTTAATCCCATAAATCGTGGGGTAATCCTGAAGCGAAAAACCTCTCATGTTTTTCTCTGTGTACTCTGTGGCGAAGTCTTCTTAATCACTTGAATCGCGAAGTGGTCGTGATGCGGTAGAAATGCTTGAAATTGCCGGCGACTCACGTTTATAATGAATTGTCTTATGGAGGGCTGACCATGGAGAATACGAAGTACTGTTTGTGCTGCGGCGAGGACGTCCCCTTTAATTCGGTTGAACGGTTTGAACGGAGAGAACTTACCTGCCTTTATTGCGGCTTCGTCCTTGATGTGAAAGAGCTGTGGCAGCCCCCGGGGACCAGCGAGGGATATGCCCTTATCGCCGAAGACTCGCAGAACATACGAGAAATGATCAGCGGTGTGCTGGAAGACAGGAAATTCTCGGCGAAGGTGGCTGCATACGAAAACGGGCTTGAGTTGATCAGCGCCTATTCGAAACTGCTCGCCGCACAAGCGGCGGTCGACGTCGCGATAATAGACCTGAACATGCCGATCATGGACGGTATGACCGCAGCGAGGACGATGAGGGCGCTTGAGGTCCAGCACGGCATTCTGCCGGTGCCCATTGTCTTTTTTTCTGCGATGAAGGCCGATGATGCCCTCAGGGTTCAGATGGAGCTGCTCAGACCGGCGAGCTACATGAACAAAGGTTCTCATCCCGATACGGGCAGGCTCGCGGAACGGGTCGAGATGCTGGTCGGCCAGCTCATGAAGGAGTACCGGAAGTAGAGTACCGTGCATTCCCCCGTAACGTTCGGGGCGGCGGCTGTCAGCCCTGCTCTTCTTCTCCCGGCGTTTGCAATCTGTCGAGTTTTACCTTCGCAATCCTTTGCCCCACCATTTCCAGAACCCTCAGACGTTTCCCTTCCATATCGATGCTGTCGCCTGTCTGCGGTATCCTCTGGAGATGGGTGATAATGAAGCCGCCGAGGGTCTCGTACTCGGGGGACTCCGGGATGTCGATCTCGTAATCCCCTTTGAGATCGCTCACGCTTATGGAAGCGTCGATAATCATTGAACCGTCGGCGAGCTGGATGACAGGGCTCTCGGTGTCATACTCGTCCCGGATCTCGCCGACAATTTCCTCAAGGAGGTCTTCGAGCGTCACAAGTCCGGATACAGCCCCGTACTCGTCAATGACGATCGCCATATGCACCCTTTTTTTCTGCATCTCCCTCAAAAGGATACTGATCTTCATCGTCTCGGGGATGAAGATGGGCGGTTTTATGATCCTCCGAATATCGATACTGCCGGTCTTCGAGAGAATATTGAAGAAGTCCTTTGCATAGAGGATTCCGCGGATATCATTGAGGTCTTTCCCGACGACGGGATAGCGGGAGAATTTTTCGTCAGAGATGATGGTCTTCACCTCGTCGGCAGGCATCGAAAGGCCGATGGTCACCATCTGCGGCGCAGGGATCATCACCTCCTTCACCGAGGTGTCGGTGAATTCGAAGACGCTGTGGATGAGTTCCTTCTCATCGGGCTCGAAGACCCCCTGTTCCCCGCCTTCCTCAATGAGCATCTTTACCTCTTCTTCGGTAATGTATCCGTGTTCGGTGAAGGCCTTCCTGCCGAATGGCCTCAGGAGTATATTCGTCGTGCCGGTAAGGACGCGCACAAAAAGGGTGGCGATCCGGGAGAATCTGTGTATTCCCGGTGCGACCAGGAGACTTGTCCTGTCGGGGCTTGAGAGCGCTATAGACTTCGGGATGAGTTCTCCGAAGATGAGAGAGAAATAGGCGATGACGATGACGACCATGCCGATGGCAATCGCCTCGCTCGACGCGGAGATGAACGGAACCGGAACGGTCTTTAATGCGGGCTTAATGATCTGCACCGCGATGGCTCCCCCGATGGCAGAGGCGAGACCGCCTGCGATGGTGACCCCTATCTGGATGGTG
>DATJWU010000147.1:0-2866 GCA_035501055.1 Thermodesulfovibrionales bacterium | reverse complement strand
GAATCAGGACGACATCTGCCGGAGTTTCCTAATCTGCCGCACAGAGAGCTGCTGCTGGGTAATTACCGGATAATCTATCGTTATAGCGCCGAAGAGAAGTCAGTAAAGATCGTCACAGTCGTGCATGGAAGCCGCCTTCTGAAGGAATCTTACCTGACGGAATAGTAAACCCATGGGTGAATCGATTCTCGACAAAGACACGGAGATAACGTTCCCGCATTTCACGCTCCTGAAGGCGTCGGCGGGTTCGGGGAAGACCCACAACCTCACGAGGAGGTTTGTCCAGTTCCTCCTTTCCGAGAAAGTGCCCAAAGGCGGCCTGAGGAACATGCTCGCCATTACCTTTTCGAACAACGCGGCAAGGGAGATGAAAGGCAGGACGCTTTCATGGCTCAAAAAGGTTACCTTCGATGACAGGAAAGTGATGGCGGATCTTCTGGAGATAACCTCCCTCGACCCGCAAGTTATGAAAGAGAAGGCCGGCCTTTTGATCGATGCCATCCTGGACAACTACTCGGACTTCCAGGTGAAAACAATCGACAGCTTTATGACGACCGTCTTCAAGGCCTCTGCCATCGACTTCGGCTACAACCCTGACTTCGAGGTTCTCATGAGCATCGACACCCTTATGGAGTACTCCTTTGACCTCTTCATGAGAACCGCGAAAGAAGGGACAGCTGAAGCGGACTTTCTGGGGGAGATCGTCGACTTTTTGGGTGAGCAGAAGAAGGCGGGAGAATCCTATCTCTGGGACCCCTCGGCAGCGCTCCTTGAGGAGATAAAGAAGATTTACAGGAAACTTTCCTCAAGGGGGAAACAGCCCGAGATCGAAGACTGCGGCGAAGACCTCAGGAAAATAAGGGAAGAGATACGCGTGACCATCGAGGGCATCGAAAAGGAGATCGAAGATTCGGGCCTGAAGAGGCACGGCAATTCTTCCTATAGAACGATCTTACCCCTCGTCAGGGGCAAGAGCTTTCCCGATCTCATCGGAAAAGGGTTTGCCAATTTCCCGGTGAGTAAGCCCGCAAAGGGCAACAGCAATGAGCAGGCGGCGTATGACCGGATACTCGCGTTATGGCGTGACACGGAAGAACTCATCAGTCGGTTTACGATACTGTTTGTCCACTCGCGCTGCACGCCCTACGTGAGGGCCTATCAATCCTTTGGCAACACCGTTGAGGCGGTCAAGAGGCAGCAGGGCAAGGTCTTTATAGGGGACATCAACATGCGCCTTGCCGAGTACCTCGACCGCGCCATCGTCCCCGACGTCTATTTCCGGTTGGGCGATACCATCTTCCACTTCCTCATCGATGAGTTCCAGGATACCTCGCCCATCCAGTGGGGAAACCTCTTCCCGCTTATCGAAAACTCGCTTTCGCAGGGAGGCAGCCTCTTCACGGTAGGCGATACGAAGCAGGCCATATACGGGTTCCGGGACGCCGACTATGCGATCATGAAAGGACTCGAAAAAGAAAATCCCTTTCCCTCGGCCGAGCATGCGGTGAGGGAACTCTCCACAAACTACAGGAGCAGGAAACGTATCGTCGATTTCAACGAAAGGGTCTTCAAGGAAAGGCTCGCCGGAAACGCTGAATACCGCGAGGCCGGTAAAAGAAGCGGCCTTACGGAATACGTCCAGAAGGCTAAAGAGGGAGAGACGGATGAAGGGTACGCAGAGGTCACGCTGCTGGAGAGGAACGACAACGAACCCCCTGAGCGTGTGAAGATCCAGGAGCTTATCGAACAGTTGAGAGTGCGGGGGTACGACTACAGGGATATCGCGGTGCTCACCCAGACGAACGAAGACGCTGTTCGCGCCACGACCTGGCTTAATGAAAAAGACATGCCTTTCATTTCCTTCAGCAGCCTCGACGTGAGAAGGCGACAAGTGACGGGAGAGGTCGTCGCGCTCATGAATTTCCTCGACGCACCCACGGACGATCTGTCCTTCGGGACCTTCATCCTCGGGGATGTCTTCACAAAGATGGTGTCAAAAGAATTTCCCGCCGTCGATATCGACACACTGAGGGAGTTCTGCTTCCTGCAGAGGGGAAATCGGCCCCTTTACAAGGCCTTCCAGGGGACCTTCGGCAGCCTCTGGGAGAAGTATTTCGAGGGTCTCTTCAGGGCTGCGGGGTTTCTTCCGGTGTATGATCTCGTCACAGAGATTTTTGCCCTTTTCAGGGTCTTCGACAATATACCGGAGGAGGAGTCCGCCCTTGTCAAGATACTCGAGGTCGTGAAGGATTTTGAAGGCGGAGGATTCAACAGCCTCAGGAATTTCCTGTTCGCCGCCCTGGATGAGGAAAGCGGACAGGAATGGGAAATGACTGTCGCCAGGAATACCGATGCGGTGCAGGTGATGACCGTGCACAAGGCCAAGGGGCTCGGGTTCCCGGTAGTGATTGTCCTGCTCTACGAAGTGAGGAACAGGGGTTTTGAATATATTGTCCAGGAGAAGGACAGCACGGTCTGCCTTCTTAAGATCAACAAGTCGGCGGCCGCCTGCGATCAGGACCTTCAGGACCTCTATGATCAGGAGAGGATGAAGGAGATGGTCAACAGGCTCAACAGCCTCTATGTGGGGTTCACCAGACCCGAAAGAGAGCTCTACGTAGTCGGGGTAAAGAGCAGGGACGCCGCATATCCCTTTGTCCTTCTTCCCTCTGAGGAGTTTCGCCCTTCTGCCTCAGCTCAAAGAAAGGTTGAAAAAAAATCTCCTCCCTCTGTTGCCCAGGCCCCCTGCCCGCTCCTTCACCGTCACCGGCTGCTGGAATTTTCCGCCGGTCCAGAGGAATTCATTACATTGGAAGAAAAGCGCCGGGGCGAGTTCATCCACAGAGTATTGTCCCTCATTGAGTAC
>DATJWU010000146.1:0-3718 GCA_035501055.1 Thermodesulfovibrionales bacterium | reverse complement strand
TGCCACGTGATGGCAAAGGAATGTTTTGAAGACGAAGAGATCATACAAACCCTCAATGAGAACTTTATCAATATAAAGCTCGACAGGGACGAAAGGCCTGACATAGACAGGAGATACCAGGAAGTAGTAAGGGCGATGGGGGCGGGCGGCGGATGGCCTCTCAGTGTCTTCCTGACCCCGGAGAAGAAGCCCTTTTTCGGCGGCACCTACTTTCCCCCCGAGGACAGTTACGGAAGACCCGGTTTCAGGAAGATCCTGAAGGCGGTGCTCGAGATCTACCGGTCGAAAAGGAAGGATATCACGGAGTACTCCGAGAGCCTTCTCGACTTCATAAGGCATCAGACGACGGTATCGGGAGAGATTAGAGAGTCGATGGTCGGCGAGGCCGAGAAGACTATCCTCTCCTATTTCGACCCCCAAAACGGCGGCTTCGGATCGGCGCCGAAGTTCCCCATGCCGGGAGCGCTCTCATTCCTGATCAACCGTACCTTTTTCCGGCCGGATGAGCAGGTGATGTTTGCGATAAGGAGAACGCTCGAAGCCATGGCGAAGGGCGGCTTCCATGACCAGATCGGCGGGGGCTTTCACCGCTATTCGACGGACGAGGCCTGGGTCATCCCGCACTTTGAGAAGATGGCCGATGACAACGCATGGTTGCTGAGGAACTACATCGATGCCTACGCCCTGTTCGGAGATGAGCATTTGAGGCGCGTTGCCGAAGGCATTGTAGGGTTCATCGGGGATGTGCTCTCGGACCCTGCGGGAGGTTTCTACGCGAGCCAGGACGCGGACGTGACGCCTGACGACGAGGGCGGCTATTTCACCTGGACCGATGAGGACTTCAGACAGGTGCTCGACGATGAGGAGTACAGGATACTCTCCCTCCACTTTTTCGACGAGAAGGGGGCGATGCACCACGACCCTTCGAAAAAGGTGCTCTTTGTGGCGAAGGAGCCGGCCCAGATCGCCCGGGAGACCGGCATGGAAGTGTCGGCGGTCCTTGACGTGCTGGGGCGAGGCAGGGAAAAACTGCGTCAGGCGAGGGCGCGGAGGCAAACGCCCTTTATCGACAGGACGATCTATACCTCTCTGAACGGGCTGCTCATCACGTCCTACCTCAGGGCCTTCAGCATACTCGGCGAGGAATCCCTGAGGGATTTTGCGCTGAAGAGCCTCGGGAAGGTCGTTGAAAGCCGCTTCTCCGGAGGGGAACTCTTCCACTCCGAAGGGGTGAAGGCGGTGCTCGATGATTACGTATGCCTCATTGAGGCGACGGTCAGCGCCTATGAGGTGACCGGTGATGCCTCCTGGCTTTCTTTGTCCGATAGACTCATGGAAACATGCACGGCGAGGTTCTGGGACGAGCACGGCGGAGGATTCTTCGACACGGACGAGGCGGTTGTCGGCATGAGGCTCAAGGGAATCGACGATGTGCCCCATCCGTCCCCGAATGCCGCTGCCATTTTGCTGCTCGACAGGCTCTCCGTTCTTGCGGAAAAAGAGAAGTACCGGCAGTATGCCCTGAGGGCGTTGAGGACCTTTTCCCTGAAGGCGGGGGAGATCGGGCTCCACGCCGGACACTACTTTTGCGGCCTCGACGCCTGGTTTCATTCCCTCTCCCTTTCTGTTGGCGCCTCTCCTGATAGCGGTCTCGCCCGCGCTGCACGTTCCGTGTTCCGCCCTTATGTATCGATTCAATACGGTGGGGAAAAGGGGCGTGTCGTTCCCTGCAGGAAGGGGCGATGCTACGACCCTATCGAAGATCCTCAGGAGCTCCGGAAATTCCTGAAGGCCGCAGGAGCGGAGTGAGCAAGGAGCGTCCCGCTCCATCGCTCCCTCATTCGAGGGTTCGGACGTTCCGGCAGCTCATCTGGCGGCACTACCGGGAGAACCGGCGCGATCTTCCCTGGAGAAAGACGCGGAACCCTTACCGCATATTCGTCTCCGAGATCATGCTCCAGCAGACGCAGGTCGAGAGAGTGTCCGCGAAGTACGGGGAGTTCGTGAGGAAGTTTCCTGATTTCCGTGCCCTTGCGGAGGCGCCGCTTCATGAAATCCTCTCGGCGTGGCAGGGCCTCGGCTATAATCGCCGGGCCGTGGCGCTGAAAAAAGCGGCGATGTCTGTTGCCGCAAAATTCGGGGGCAGACTCCCTTCTTCGGAAACGGAACTGCTCTCTCTGCCCGGGGTGGGAAGATATACTGCGTCTGCCCTTATCGCCTTTGTCTTCAACAAACCTTCGGTATTTATCGAGACGAATATCAGGAGGGTTTTCATTCATCTCTTCTTCGAGGACAGGGAAGACGTCGGCGATGCCGAAATTGTTCCGCTTGTCAGGGAAACGCTCGACGACTCCGCTCCCCGCGACTGGTACTACGCCTTGATGGATTACGGCGTGATGCTCGGGAAAGAGGTCGAGAACCCCAACAGGAGGAGCGCCCATTACCGGAGGCAGGGGCCTTTCGAGGGCTCCAACCGGCAGGCGAGGGGGATGATACTGAGAGAACTCCTGAAGAAGTCCGTCAGCAGTGAACGGGAGATCGCCCGGAAGCTCGGCCTGACACCTGATGCGGTCGCGCGGAACATCGCAGCACTCGAGAAAGAGGGGTTCATCAAACGGAGAGAGGGAAGGATATTGCGGGTGGCGACCTGAGGTGAAGAGAATCTTCGGCAGACACGCACCGAAATTCGGTGCCCTCGACGTCCTCAGGTATATCGGGCCCGGGTTTCTCGTGACCGTCGGTTTTATCGATCCGGGCAACTGGGCAACGAACGTGGCGGCAGGATCGGGGTACGGATATAGTCTGCTCTGGGTCGTCACACTTTCGACAGTCATGCTGATCATCATCCAGCACAATGCCGCCCATCTGGGAATCGCGACAGGGCTCTGTCTTTCAGAGGGTTCGACACAGCATTTCAGGAAGTGGCCGGGCCGGGCGTTCCTCCTGACCGCCGTCCTCGCATCGGTCGCGACAGCGCTCGCGGAGATCCTCGGCGCAGCCATCGGCCTGCAGATGCTTTTCGGGTTGCCCCTAAGCATCGGTGCGGTCCTTTCCGCCTTCGTGGCGGGGGTGATGCTCTTTTCGAACAGCTACAGGAAACTGGAACGATGGATCATCGGCATCGTCTCCCTCATCGGCGTGGCGTTTCTCTTTGAGTTGAGCCTTGTGAAGATCGGCTGGCATGAGGCCTTGCAGGGCTGGATTGTTCCTTCGGTGCCTTCAGGCTCCATGGCGGTCGTGATGAGCGTGCTCGGCGCGGTCGTCATGCCCCACAACATCTTTCTCCATTCCGAGATAATACAGAGCAGACAGTGGAACCTCGAGGGAGAAGCGGTGATCGACAGACAGCTGAAGATGGAATTCACGGATACCCTCTTTGCGATGATCGTAGGCTGGGCGATCAACAGCGCCATGATCCTCGTCGCCGCCGCGGTCTTTCATGGGCAGGGCACTGTCGTGAGCGAGCTGCCTCAGGCCCAGGCGACCCTCAGGCCGCTCCTGGGCGATGCGGCTGCGGTGGTCTTCGCCCTTGCGCTTCTCCTTGCAGGATTCTCTTCGTCCGTGACCGCGGCCATGGCGGGGGGAAGTATTTTTGCAGGGGCCTTTCGTGAGCCCCTCGACCTCTCCGACAGCCATTCCCGCATCGGGGTTGCGATCACGGTTCTCGGGGCGCTCGTCGTCATCTTTTTCCTCAGGGACCCATTCCAGGGCCTCATCT
>DATJWU010000145.1:0-3766 GCA_035501055.1 Thermodesulfovibrionales bacterium | reverse complement strand
TCCAGAGGGATCTCTATGGAAGGGGCTTCTTCCTGCGGCTGAGTCTGTGGCTGGGCCCCTCCGGTCTCTTGCCCTTCTTTCCCTGCCTCTGCGGAACCCTTCGGGAGCGCAGGAGTCGGTGCCGCGGTCGCGTTACTTTCTCTTGAACCTTTCTGGCCGGTGCCTGTCTTTGAGAGATGCACAAGCAGGCCGCCTATTATGATGACAACCGCAAGAGCGATGAGATAGGTTCTTTTCATCCTACTGTCCCCCCGAGTCCATGATACCCGCCATTGATTCAAGCCTCGCAGCCGCCTTCTCCTTCTCCGAAAACTGCGTCCAGTACAGGGTTTCGAATTCGAGGAGCGCCCTCAGCCGCGATATCACGGTGAGCGCGTCGACCTTTCCCGCAGCATATCCCGCAAGGGCTGATTCAAAATCCTGGCTGGTCTTCGGAATCAAACCGTCCCGGTAGAGTTCCATCAGCCTCTGCGCTGAAGCAACCATCGCGTAGTTGTCCCTTATGTTCGAGGCGATCATCAGCTTCGTCGCTTCGACCTCGTTCCGTGCTTCTGAAAGAGAGGCCTTTGCCTCGTTCACCGCCTGACGCTGCTTGGTCCGGTAATAGAGCGGAATGTTCATGGCGGCGGTAAGACTCCACATATCATCGAATTCCCCTCTTCTTTTCATTACGTTCCCGGTAAAGGTGAAGTCAGGGTAATACTCCTTTTCGGCCATCCTCACCCTCGCCTCGGAAGAGCGAACCATCTTCTCCCTTGCCCTCACCTCCGGAGAGTTCTCGTACGCCATACTGAGCAGTTCATCCATGGTGCGTGAAAAGACATTCGGCAAAGGATCGGAAGGTCTCCCGAGCGGCGAGTTCACCTCCCGGCCGATGGTCGAATTCAACATCGCCTCCAGGGACTGAATCTTCTGCTTCTGCATCTCTTCCTTTTCGAGAAGCATGTATTTTTCGGTCTGGGCCATCAGTACGTCCTGCTGCGGACCCATGCCGGAGGAGTACCTTGCGGTTGCGGCGTCTTCTATCCTCGAGAAGAGAACGACCCTGTCCTTCAGAAGGTCGAGATTCCTGTGCCCGAGGAAAAGATCATAGTAAAGCTCCTTCACCTTCATAATGACTTTCAGCCGGGAAGAATCATACGCTGCGCGGAGACTCTCGGATTCCCTTGACGCCATTTCGCCTTTCAGTGAAAGCTTCCCGGGAAAAGGAACCATTTGAGACGCGGAGAACATCCACCAGGACATCTGCGTATCGCCCCAGTTGTATCTGGTCCATCCCTCATTCTGATAGCCGAACATGAACATGGGGTCAGGAAGGCTTTTCACCTGCGGTATTCTGTACTGCGAAGCCTCAGCCCGGTACTGTGACGCAAGAATCTCCGGACTCTTCTGCAGGGCTTCGTCAATGAGCTCCCGGAGTTTTAAATCGCCCTCCGAGGCGACGGAGCGATCCGGTGCCGTGAACACGAGGGTGGAGAGCAAAGCGCACAGGACAACAATAAACACGTCGGTGTCCCATGCCCTATGCTCCATGCCCCTGTCTGTCCTATTTTGCATCTACGGTAAACTTCGCCGTCGATGTCTTTCCGCCCTTTGTGATTTTTATCGCAACGTTCCAGGAACCCGACATCGACAGGTCCATCTTGGCCGCATACTCGCTTCCCTTGAGCTCAGCGTCCGTCTTGTAGTTCATTGCCGGCATACCCGGCATGGCCGGCATGCTGTAGTCTATCATCACTTTCGCATCGGTAACCGCTTTGCCCGCTGCGTCCTTGAGTGCAACCTTCACATTATTGTCGCCCACCACCGGAGGGTTCTTGTCGATCTTTACGACCACGTCATATTCCCCGGCTTTCTTCGTAACTTCGTAATCCTTGGCGAAGGCTATTCCCGCAACCAGGAGCAGGAGCATCGCAAGCACCGCCGTCTTCTTCATGGATAACCTCACCTTCATCCTCCTATCGATTGAATTCCTGTTCGACCATATCCCGGATCTTCTTTACAGGGTAGCCTCTCTTGAAAAGTTCGGAAGCCCTCAGGGCTTCCCCCAGACAAATATCTCACACCACCGCATGCTTGTCAACGTAGCAGCTGAGCAGGCTCTTGTGTCTGAATGCCGGTGATTCCTCGCATTTACAGTAGCAGTAGATGCTGTCGAGGACCCACGGAAGCTCCTTTGCCACCCTGTATGCCTCCCGCACTTTCTCATCGCCGAAGAGATTCGGATCAAGGGTGGACCTCGTCTCGCCCCTCCTCAGCGACTCGTCCTTCTGAAGGGAAAGGCCCTTCTGGGCGCTCTCCGCAACGAAGGAAAGAAAGAGCAGACAGAGGACCGCTGCACAGAACCCGACAACCTCTCTTTTCACGTCTTTCACGCCTCCTTTCATAACTTTTGCATTACCTTAGCACTGAATTGTGAAAAAACTGTGAACAGGGGAGCATGACGTACCTTTTCAAACGTGAAATACTTCTCTCTGTTGCTTTTGAGCACATGTCCATGGGGCCTCTCCTGAACCCGACGCGGAACTTTTCAGGCAGGCGTCAGGTGCGCTCGCGTGCGCTTTTGTCGCGAGGAGTCAGGAGAGAAAGGTGAATGAGCGATTTCCGTTCTCCGGGAAGATTGTGTAACCGGCATTATTCCTGCTCACAGGTGGACAGAAGTCCGCCGGAAAAGAGCGAGCCTACCCTCCATTGTCAGCCTCTATTTCGGCCTCCACACCATGCACTCTCTTCCTGAAGCCGTCGTAGTCGCTTTCCTCTGCCGTTGCGAACCCTGTGCAGTCCTTGCCCAGCGCCTTCACGACTGCGGCGTCATCCGCTCTGGAGATATCGAGAGAGATGAGGGCATCCCTGAGGGCCGTTACGGTCTCTTCATCGACAGAGGGATTGCAGCAGATATTGAATTCAGGGATCTCGGGAGAAAACTCAAGGACCCTCAGTCCCTTTTCACTGTACTTAAGCGCTGTTTCTTCCATCACCCCCCCGGCGTCAGAAGCGCCTTCGAGCACAGACTTCGCTACCGCGTCGTGGTCACCAAGGAATTGATGATAGCCGAAATCCTTGACGGTAAGCCCCGCCTCCCTGAGGGTTACGAGGGGCGCGATATGGCCGGTGGCCGATTTCCGGCTGACGAAGGCAAAGCTTTTTCCCTTCAGATCGCTCACCGCATGGATGCCCGAGTCGGCCCTGACGACAATTGCGGCGCGGTGAAACGCCTTGCCTTGTCTCAGCGCCCTGGCGACCACTTTCACCCCGTACTTTGCCTGCGCCTCCACGTAATTCGCGGGACCCATCGCACATAATTGGGTCACGTTCTGACCAATGTCGTAGACCGCCTCTTCCATGTCGACCGCGACCTTGAGGTCCACCTTCCTCCCGAGTTTCCTGCTCAGGTATTCGGAAAGAGGGGTAAACTTCCTGAACATCACCAGGGGTTCCTGCAGCGGTACAACGCCCAACCTCAGCGAATGCCCCCGCTCCCCGGACAGGCTGAAGCGTTCCATTTCAGCCTTCAGAAGTTCGGCATCTTTCTGGAGGTTCCAGAGCGTCTTGCCTATCCTGAATGCGCGCTTCCTGTTTTCGGCAGGAATCTCCTTTACCTCGTCGATGGCGCCAAGTATGCTCTCCGATCCTCTCTTGTGTTCGGCAAGAGACTTTGATATCTGACTGCTCCGTCCGGAAACGATCTCCGTGGTCTGCACGATTTGCCTGCTGCTCAACGCCTGCTCATCCGTTGCCCTGCTTACCTGCTCTGACAGATCCCTCA
>DATJWU010000144.1:0-8503 GCA_035501055.1 Thermodesulfovibrionales bacterium | reverse complement strand
GGATGGGATTACACGCCCCGTGCTCATGATGTTGATCCCTGTTGACAATGGTCGCGATATCTTTGGTAGTCGTGTCGACCACCACGAACATCGGTGCTGAACCGAAATGGTTGTAGACCCTGCTCTCGATCCCTGCGCTTTCTTGTACCGGAAAACATACCTTCATCTTTGACCTCCTCTTCGGCTATTGTTTCTTCCTGCCCAATTGCCCCATCTTCAGGCCCTTGGGCTCCTTATCCGTGCACCGGAGGGTATCTGTTGCGCCGCTCCCTTTATTATGTGCATATGCACATAATAATCCGATAGGCCTTTAATGTCAAGTCATATCTTTAGATAACATTATAATTACCACAGCCCTTGCGTTTTTCTTTTTAACAAGGCATGGTTGCGGCAGTTGAGGACGCGGGGGGACGACACCCCTTTGACGAATCCCCGAAAAACCTCCTACTGTCAAGCAGAATCGGGCGCCCGTTACGGTCTTCGCGGTGTGGTATGATATCCTCGAAATGTCCGGGGATTCCGACATAAAGACGATGATCGCCGACTACATGGAAAAGGGGTTTCTCGAAAATATCATCGACATGTTCAAACATGACCGCACTCTTTATCCATTGCTCGGGGAGTTAATGACGGACGAACGGATGAGGGTGAGACTGGGGATCACCGCCCTTGTCGAAACACTCGTAAAGGAAGATCCCGACCATATCACCCTTTCTCTCTGCGGAATCGCAGGTCTTCTGGGAAACGATAATCCGACCATCAGGGGCGACGGCGCCTATCTCCTCGGGATAATCGGCCATCATGATGCCCTGCCCTTCCTCTCGGAACTCCTGGGAGACAGCAACCCCGATGTGCAACAGACGGCGAGAGAGGCGATAGAGGAGATCCGGAAAGGTGCACGCTGACACGATCATCAGCCTTTTCCTCGCGTCCGCGGAGAGATACAGGGACAAGAGCGCCTTCACCTATTTTGACGACTCATGGAAGAAAGTAACCTACCGGGAGATTCTCGAATGGACAGGGGCTGTCGCCTCTTATCTTATCCAGGCGGGCGTAAAGAATGGGGACAGGGTCGCGCTTGTTTCGGAGAACAGGGTTGAATGGTGTGCGGCGTACCTCGCCATTCTCTTGAGCGGGGGCGTTGCCGTGCCCATAGACGCGCAGCTCGGCGCGGCCGAAATCGGCAATCTCCTCACCGACTCCTCGGCGGTCCTTGTCTTTCACAGCGGGAAAACCGCCCCGGCAATAGGGGGTGTTAATCGGGCCGTCAATTTTGATTCCGCCCTTTTCAGGGAGATCCTGGCGACGCCGGGGAGAGAACCCTGTCCGCCGCACACGGAAGAAGACCTCGCATCCATCGTGTACACCTCGGGGACAACGGGAACACCGAAAGGGGTGATGCTCACACACCGGAATTTTTGTTCCGACGCGCGATCGCTCATAGGCCTGAACATCGTAGGTCACACCGATGTGGTGCTCTCGATCCTTCCCCTCCACCATACCTATGCCTTCATGTGCACCTTCCTCGTGCCGCTCTTTCTCGGTGCCACGATAACCTATCCGCCGGGCATAAAAGCCCCCGAACTCATGACAACCATGAAGGAGCAGGGCGTTACGGTCCTCGTTGCAGTGCCTCAGCTCCTCGAACTGATGAGAAACGGCATCCTCCGGAGGTTTCACGAACTGCCGGCGCCGCTCCCCTTCCTGCTCCGCGCGCTTTTCAGGTTCAGCGGGAAATTGAGGAAACATACCGTGCTGAATCCCGGAAAATTGATCTTCCGGTCAGTCCACAGGGCCTTCGGAGACCGGTTTCGCTTTTTTGCCTGCGGCGGGGCACGACTTGATCCTCCTGTGATGGAAGACCTGGAAGCCCTCGGGTTTACCGTACTCGAGGGCTACGGCCTTACGGAGACGTCTCCGGTGGTCACCTTTAATCCCCCCGAAAAACGGAAACCAGGGTCGGCCGGAAGAGCGCTGTCTTCGGCTGAAATCAGGATCCTGAATCCCCTCAAAACGAAGGAAGGTGAAATCGCGATAAGGGGACCGATGGTAATGAAGGGCTATTACCGGAATCCGGGAGCCACCGCAGAGGTCTTGCATGAGGGATGGTTCCTGAGCGGAGATCTCGGCTATCTCGATGATGAAGGCTATCTCTTCATTACCGGCAGGCTGAAGGAAGTCATCGTCCTGAGTTCGGGAAAAAACGTCTACCCTGAAGACGTCGAAAAAGAATACCTCAGAATCCCCCTCGTGCAAGAGATCTGCGTCACCGGAGGCGAAGAAAAAGGAGTGACCGCATCACTCCACGCCGTCATTGTGCCGGACCTCGATTATGCGAGGAAGGAGAAGATCGGTAATCTCCACGACGCCCTCAGATGGGAGATACAGAGGCTCTCGGCAACGCTGCCCCCGTATATGAGGCTGAAAGGCTTCACCCTCTCTTCCGACCCCCTTCCGAGAACTCCCCTTGGAAAGCTGAAGAGACACCTTGTGAAGGACGTCCTGAAACAGCAAAAGGCCCCGGTGCGAGGGCAGAGAGAGGAAGACAGGGCATTGCGTGACGACGGGACCGGAAGGATCATTGTGGAATGTCTCACCCCTCTCTTGAAAGAGGATCTTCCCATCCACCTGTCGGACGACCTCGAACTCGACCTCGGCCTTGACTCGCTCCAGAGGATAGAGCTTGTGGTCGCCATCGAAAAAGCCTTTTCCCTGAAACTGCCCGAAACCTTCGCCTCTGAGGTCCATTCCGTTGAAGAACTCATTCTGAAGATAAAGGATATCGCGTCAACAAACGTTCCTCCGTCTGAAAGACCTCCCGCAGAAGATATACTTTCTGCAGACGTTTCCGGGGAAGAGAAAAAGCGGGTAGGCCTTGAATCCAGTGCAATTGAATGGACGGTTGTCGTCCTTCTCCTTAAAGCAATCAGGTGCATCCTGAAAGTCTTCTTCAGGTTTGAAACAAAAGGGCTCGGGAACCTTCCGGAACCTCCCTTCATCATCGCTGCAAACCATTCAAGCAACATGGATGGGTTTGTGGTCGCCGGCGCGGTCCCCTCGGCGGTTTTCAGGGTTCTCTTCTTTCAGGGTTTTCGGACCTACTTCAGCGGCTGGTGGCTGCCGTCTCTCTTCGGAAGGCTCGGCCATGCGATCCCGATCGACCCCGAGACGTTCCTGAGCGGTGCACTCAGGCTCTCGTCTCATGTCCTGAAGACCCGGAGGATCCTCTGCATATTCCCTGAAGGCGGGAGATCCTTTGACGGGGAGCTCATGCCCTTTAAGAAAGGCATCGGTATCCTCGCGGTCAGGCATAATGTCCCCGTCGTCCCCGCCCTGATCGAAGGCACCTTCACGGCGCTGCCGAAGGGCGCACTCTTTCCGAGGCCTTCGAGGGTGAGGATCACTTTCGGCAAACCTTTCCATCCCTCTGAACTCGACATCTCCCGAAGGCCCGGAGGCATTGATGAATACCGGTTCTTTGCAGACGAAGTGAGGGAGAGGATAAAGGGCTTAGTTTCCGACGGTGATCAAGACGCCGTCGCAGACTGATTCGCCGGGAGTGTATCTGCCGTCGGGGTTCATGTCAATGCAGAGGTTTACGGAAAAGCTGGTCTCGGGAGCTGCCTGCGTGTCGTCAATTATCCGCCACACCGCATTCTGCACATCGGCAAGCACGAACGAGGGAAGAACGGGTTTCATCGCAGAGAGGTCGGTAAAGGGCCGCCATTGGCCGTCGAAATAAAACTTCAGGGTCGAGCCCTCACTCGGGACGTCGGCCCAGACATAGATTTCCGCCTCGTTTCCTGCCGATCCCTTTCCGGCAACATCTATCCTCAGATCTATCGCTGAGGGCTTCGCGATCTGAAGACGGTGAACGCCGCGGTTGAGTCTGATCTCCGGTCCGCCGTCGGCCGGCAGGGTATGGGTCTCTCTCCAAAAAAGCTGATAGAGCGCCGCCACATGACCTGTCGCTGCGGGCAGAAGCACGGTCCTGATCGGGTCCATGTCTTCGTCACCGATATCGGTCCTGGTGAACTCTGCCAACGAATACACCGCGGTGGCGTCGGAAAAAGCGAGTCTGACTCCGTCGTAGGGAGGGTTCGCGTTCTTCAGCATCTCGATGGCCGAATTGAGGAGGATGAATTTCGCCCTCGCAGGAGAGGTCCGATAGCCCGAAGGAAGCGCTTCTTCGGGATATCCGGACCTGAGGAGGGATACCGCGCTGAGGTCTGTGCGGGAGACTTTGACGCTCATTCCCCTCCTGGCGCCTGCGTCAACCTTGCCGTCAGCGTCGTCGCTGTCGTAGTCATCGGAACTCCGGGCCATCGAATAAAAGAGTTTGAAGAGAGGCGGCTCTCCGGTGAAGCCTCCGTCGGAAAGCCCCGTATAATCTACTGCGGAAAGGCCCGCCGGAGGGAAATCCTTTTCAAGGGCGACTATGCCTTCGAAAGGATCGGGATATACATATTTTTCCGCCGTATATTCTTCGAAGGAATCGTCTCCGGTCGTGGACTCGTCGCCGATATGGGGGTCGAGATGGACATGCGCAGGCGTTGCCATGTCCTCGAGGAGATGGGTCACTCTTCCAAGAGTATAGTATGCTGCGATCGGATCGGTGGGGTACAGGGACTTTGCGCTTTCGTACAGCATCCACGCTCGCTGATAGGCGTTCTGATGATCGAGGTTTACCGGGAACCCGCCGATGTTGTCAAGTCTTCCTCCCGCAGGCCCTCCGTCGGGCTGCCAGAAGTGGGTCCCCCAGTTCAGGAGCCCGAGGAGTGTCCCGGGGTTGAAGCCCGAGAGCCGCGGGTCCCTGTCCGCATCCTCGTCGTATGCGCCTCCGCAAATCGAATCCCCGAAACGTCCGAAACAGCGGCCGGGGTCACCGACATAGACCCTAAGCTCTGACGGGACCTCCTGAAGGAGTGACGCCTCGTAAGAGAGAATCGTATGGGGTTCGGCATAAAGGGCATGGGCCTGCCCGGACAAAAAACAGGGGGACAGAATCACGAAGAGAACGAAGAACGCAGCTCTTCTTGTCACGGCTAGTCCTTTCCCGAACAGAAAATTCCTTACAGCAGGGAGACAAAAGCGAGATAGGACTCGGGCACCTCAATTGAAGTCACGTAGGCGTAGCCGCCGACCTCGCGCAACAAATCGAAATCCGCCACCCAGGCATCGATCCTGATGTTATTTCCATACGTGGGATCGACGCTTGCCACCCTTTTTATGTCCAAAAAAACGTACAGGGAATAACCGGCATTTGTATAGCCACCCTTCACGATGCTCTTCAGAGTGTCGGCGTCGGTACTTCCGAAAAGGCTGGGCGGATAGACCTGAACGTTACTACCAAGACCAAGCAGACTCACTGCACTTGTCACCGCAGAGGCGACGTTATCTGCATCGGAAACACTCGTAAAACCCGAGCCGAACTTTCCGACCACTATGATGTTGCCGGTCCCGAGAGAACCATCATCCTGTATGGTAATGCCCAGAGGATACCCCGATGCATGAGCGGTCGAGACGCCGAATAAAATCACCAGCCCGAGCACCAGACCCATCACTTTCAACATCCCCTTCATTCTTCTCATGATACTGCCCCCCTTCAAAATTAGATGGATAGACGAGCCGCCGGCTCACGTAATTTTGTACCATTTTCCGTCCTGCGAATCAAGCTAAATCTTCAGCGGGTATCGCATAGCCCTTATACACCCATTATTCCAGCCGGATGCCGCTTCAGTCCTGCTCTTCTCCGGCGTACTTCTTTTGCAATACTCTGCCTTTTTCAGGTAAAATCCAACGTATGAAGACCTTTAGCGATGTCGTCGATTTCCACGGCCACAGCTGCCCGGGGCTCGCCTTCGGCTACCGCGTGGCCCTCGCAGCGCTGAGGGAGACCGGCATGGAGAAGATGTCAGAGGACGAGGAACTCGTGGCGGTTGTCGAAAACGACTCCTGCGCCGTGGACGCGATTCAGGCCGTTACGGGCTGCACCTTCGGAAAGGGCAACCTCGTTTTCAGGGATTACGGAAAACAGGCATACACCTTCATAAAGAGACCATCGGGAGAAGCGGTGCGGATATCCGTGGACTTCACTCCCCCTGCGGAGACAGAAAAAGAGACGGAGATGTGGCAGCGCTACAGCCGCGGCGAGCGCTCGGAAGAGGTGATGAAGGCGGTCCGCGACAGGAAAGCGAAGAAGACAGAGGCGGTGCTTGAGGCCCCGGAGGCTGGCCTGCTGACAATCGAGAAGGTGACGGCAGAGCTTCCCCCTGCGGCAAGAATCTTTCGGAGCCTCACCTGCACCGCCTGCGGCGAAAAAGTGGCCGAACCGAGGGCAAAGATCAGGGATGGGAAGATCCTCTGTCTCCCCTGTTTTGAAAAGGAATAACGATATGCAAAAACTGGTCGAAAAGGCGCACGTCCTTATTGAAGCACTGCCGTTTATCAGAAACTTCTCCGGCAAGACCGTAGTCATCAAATACGGCGGTGCAGCCCAGGTCGAAGACACACTGAAGAACTCCTTTGCCCAGGATGTCGTGCTCCTGAATTTCATAGGCATGCGGCCTGTGGTTGTCCACGGCGGCGGACCGAAGATCAGTCAGACTATGAAGAAGATGGGCAAGGAGCCGACCTTCGTTCAGGGACAGCGGGTGACCGACAGAGAAACGATGGATATTGTCGAGATGGTGCTCGGCGGCCTCATCAATAAAGAGATCGTGGCCCTTATCAACAGCCATGGCGGAAGAGCGGTGGGACTGAGCGGAAAAGACGGCAACCTCATAAAGGCAAAGAAGAAGCTCATCAGGAACCGTGCGGCGAAGGGGGAAGAGGAGATCATCGATATCGGCCTCGTCGGTGAAGTGGAGTCTGTTTCTCCGGCGATTCTCCATTCACTCGAAAGGGACGGTTTCATTCCCGTCATTTCCCCGATCGGGGTCGGCGCCAAAGGGGAGACATACAATGTCAACGCCGACTACGTGGCATCGGCGATCGCCTCATCCCTCAGAGCGGAGAAGCTCATGCTCCTCACCGACGTGGAGGGGATCAAGGACAGCGAAGGGAAAATCCTGTCGACGCTCACCAGAACGGACATCATGGGGCTTATCAACGACAAGGTGATCGCGGGAGGCATGCTCCCGAAAGTCCAGGCATGCACACGCGCCCTTGAAGGCGGGGTGAAGAAGACCCATATCGTCGACGGGAGGCTTCCTCACTGTCTCCTGCTTGAGATATTTACGAAAGAGGGAATCGGGACAGAGATCGTGGACTGAGTCCCGGGGAAAAGAGGCCGAATGAAAAGAATCTGTTTTCTCTGGATCTGCGCAGCACTGGCCTGCGTCGCGGGCTGTTCGAGGTCCTCTCAGGTGACCGAGATAAGGAGATTCCCCCTCGACAGCCTTGACGGCATTATCACGCAGTCCGGGGCCGAACTCGAAATAGACAGAAACACCTCCAGCGACGGGAAGGGCTCCTTAAAGATCGAGGTTAACGAACCGGCAGTGATCCGGCTCTTTGAGACAGGCGACATCGATACGGAGAACGCCCGCCTTTTTTACGAAGCGAAGATCAGGACGAAAGGGGTCGGCGGTCCGGTGTACCTTGAGATGTGGTGCCATTTTCCCGGCCTCGGTGAGTTCTTCTCGCGGAACCCTCAGACCGCGGTGACCGGCACCACAAACTGGACAAGCATGGAGACCGTATTCTTCCTCAAGAAAGGGGAGCGCCCCGACAACGTAAAGCTCAACCTTATCATCGGCGGCAAGGGTACGGTCTGGGTTGACGATATCCGCCTTCGGAAAAGTCCGCTTCAG
Organism: Thermodesulfovibrionales bacterium; assembly: GCA_035501055.1. Classification (GTDB taxonomy): domain Bacteria; phylum Nitrospirota; class Thermodesulfovibrionia; order Thermodesulfovibrionales; family UBA9159; genus DATJWU01. The sequence continues at coordinate 689 of DATJWU010000144.1, read as the reverse complement.
TAAGAAAGCCGCTAGAGGGTATGTGAGAAAGGAATTTTCCTCATGAAAAGAAAAGGCGTCTCCCGCGGCGACGAATCTTCACCGCCGCAGGAGACCGCAGGCTAGGCGCTGCAACACAGGCGTTTCATCTTCTTCCGTCCTGTGGCGGTAACGGCCAGGACGACTTCGACCTTGTTTCCGCAGTTGCTGCAAAGCTGAGCCCTGTTCTTTGAATCGGCCCTCGACGCAACGTCGGTCTTTGACTTTTTCTCTGCCATGTTCGCTTCCTCCTTTCCTTATCGTCTACTCCTGTATCACACGGGACCATTCTGTCTCTGAACCGGACGCTGGTTCACCGCGGGAATCTCTTCTCTGCCGGTGAAGCGGATATAGCCGGACTGACTCGACCGGTGACACTTCACAAAAGTCTTTTATATTACCTCGGATAAAATTCCTCTGTCAAGCAGCACAGAGGCCGGAACGCGCCGGAACACCTCCTATCCGTACGTGACTTACCCTGTTGCACGAAGTATGGCGAAAAAGACATAATGAAAAAATGGATCTCCCGGCACGATCGCAGTTCGAGAGAGTGATGCAAGACCAGCTGCAGAGACTCAGAGAGAGCACCGTTTCTCGCCCTCCTGATTCCTTCAGGATTGCCACGAAAACAAATCCCGTTCTGCCACCGAGATCACCGAGTCCTCAGAGAA
>DATJWU010000143.1:0-4681 GCA_035501055.1 Thermodesulfovibrionales bacterium | reverse complement strand
TCCTTCCCCGAAACCGAGATGAAAGAGGCCCCTTCCGGGCCCGAGCTCCCTGTCACAGGCAGTGACGCAGGCGCCGCAGTTCACGCAGGAAATGTCCCTCTTGTTCCTTCTCGGCATCACGTTCATGAAGCAGGCTCTTTCGCACCCTTTGCAGTCCGTGCATTCGCCGATTCGCGCCGTATCCATCTTCAGTCTTAACGCTACCGGGCTGACCCATCCGAAGAGCATCTGCATCAAACCGGCGGCGCAGATGTACTTGCAGAAGACATGCCTCACGAGCACCGAAGTGATGAACATATAGAGGGTGACGCCGAGGATTCCCGCCTTTACCCCGAAGGAGAGCTGTCCGCCCGTCAACTGGCCCCAGATGGTCTTCGGGGCGATGAGATAGCCTGTGAGCGAGATGCCTGCGACAATCGGCAAAACTATCGCACTTGCGAGGGCGAGCGCTCCGTAAAGCAGCCTGCTGCCCTGTCCGTTGTCGGGGTCGTTCGACTGTTTCCCGTAGAGGTTCCGCCTGCCGAACAGCCTGAGGGAGAGGAAATCGACGAACTCGAACATCGCCCCCTCGGGACAGAGCCAGCCGCAGAAGAATCTTCCGGTGAGAAGGCCGAGGAGAGGGAAGAGGGAAAGGAAAAGGACCCAGGGGAGGATGGCCTTCAGGAAGAAGTGCAGGGCGATGTGGGCGGCTCCGGAAACGCTTTGATCGCCGTAAAACCCCTCTTTGAGACCGAGACCCCATACCTGCCCGAAGACGATGAGCTCTTTTGCAGAGGTGTCGTACCGGAAGATATCAAAGACCGGTACGAGAAAAACGACCAGAATAAAAGCTATCTGGGAAATCCTCCTGTACACCGAAAGGCTGCTGCGGTTCATTTCTCCTCCGTTGAATTTTCGAAAATCGTTTCTCACATTCAATGTAATCTATTATGAAGGGCAGGGACCGGTTTGTGCTATGAGATAAATCATAGGGAGTGCTCCGTAGGGATTTTGGGGGGGAGTGCTGCCTGCCCCCCCTTCTTCACTTTCTGAAAGTCCGGTGGCAGTTCACACATTCGTCAAGGAGTTTTTTTGTCAGAGAGAGCATCTTCTGCTGATTGTTCTTCTGCGCGGCAGACTCCAGCGCCTCAAGGCCCATATGGAACTTCCTGTCCAGTTTGATGAACTCTTTCACCCGGTGAGGCTTCCTGGGTATTCTCACCGTCCCTGAATGAACACCCTCACGGGTCTTTTCCATGACACCGTGCAGAGGTTCCAGCGCCTTGCGCACCCGCTGCCCGTCCCCCACGGCAACCGCCGACACTATTTCCTGAAAGGCCTTGTCGAGGAGCAGCATCTCGTTGACAAGCGGGTTTGCGCCCGGGGATGGTGAGTGCTCTTGAGCAGCGGCACGAAACGCAGGGACTGAAACGACTGACAGCATCAAAAGGGCACACCAACACAGGCAGACGGCGTTCTTCTTCACGGCATTCCCTCCGCAGTACATGGTGCTAACTCCATCTCCAGAGCGCGATCACAAAGGTTATGAGAAACACAAAGCCGAGATTAATGTAGGCAAGGGTATAGAATACCCGCTCCGGAAGAGGTTTCGGTATCTTCTGCCCCGCGGCGAGCAGTTTTCCGACCTCTGGCATCGCGAGGAGCTTGTCTTCACCGTGGGGCGCGGTCCTGAGCGCGGCGGTGAGGTCCCGACCGGCGAGGTGCTTTCTCGCATGAGCGCCGCCTTTCCAGAGCTTCGAGAGGGTTACGTCGAAAATCCTTTCTTCGTATGCGACAAAGGCCGGTTTTCCTTCACTGCCGTCGAAGCTGTGGAGCTCCTCCGGCGTCAGATCCTGCTTTCCCCTGAAGATGTCGGCTTCGTATTTCGTGCGCAGTTTTTGTTTCAGGCGCGGTCCTATAAAAAATGTCACGATAACCGCCGTCAGGACCATCAGAAGGAAGAGGAAGATCTTGATGCTCAGGAGGATGCCGAAGCGCGTCGTATACAACACCTTCCATGACGGGACTCTCGCGAGCGTGAGCAGGACGCCGGTGACAGAGAGGATGATGATCGAAATCCAGCCAAGGAAGAGTTCCCCTTTCGGGAGGCCCTTTGCGGCATAGGCGGGCTTGAGAAGGATATGGACATAGAAGATTGTGCCGAACCAGGCGATTGCGGTCAACAGATGGATGTACCCGATCAGGAACCTCACCACCTGTTGTGTCTTTGACAGTGGCCTGTACAAACCCTTGACCTTCATGTCGGCAAGGAATTGTTCTCCTGCCTTTGTGAGCGGACCTCCGCCGATCGCCTGGACATGACATTCCCCGCAGGCCATGCCGGTCTGGCGTGCATATTCGGTCGTCGCAGAGGCCGGGGCGGTGAGAGAAAGGAGGATGACGGAGCACAATAAAGAAAAGAGATGCGTTCTCATGGCGCTATGATAATCGAAAAAGGGAGCGGTCTTCAACCGCTCCCTTTTTCTCAGGTGCAACGATGAGGATTTGTCAGGCCCTTTCGGGGGCAACGCCCACTGAGGGCACCGGCTCCTTACCGAGCTTGAAGTAGTCTATGACGAATATACCGACGCCGACAAGGAAGCCTACACCGAAAATCGCGCGAAGGATCCAGAACCAGAGGTTGTACGTCGTTTTCACCGCGACATAGTCGAGGCCAATAAGCCTTTCCATATAGACCTGAACCATACCTGCGCCTGTAGTAGTCAGGACAATGAATACCATGGATATGGTCATCCACCAGAAGGCCTGAAATGCCCTGGAGGGATTGAATTCCTTTACTCCCCGTATTGCGGGCAGCGTCACATATATCATGGACATAACGAGAAGAACATAGGCGCCGTAAAAGGCGAGATGGCCGTGTGCTGTCGTGATCTGCGTGCCATGGGTCCATTTATTCACCTGGGGAAGCGTATGGATCACACCCCATAACCCTGCGCCGACAAAATTGAAGATTGCATGCGCAACAGTGTAATAGAGACCCGCCCTGTTCGTAACATTCCTCGCCTCTCTCGTAGTCCTGAAGGCGTCCCAGACCATCACGAGAAGCGGAACGGGTTCGAGTGAGCTGAAAATCCCGCCTATCCACAACCAGTAAGCAGGAGTCCCGATCCAATAATAATGATGGCCGGTGCCGAGGATTCCGGTGAACATTACAAGGCCGACCTCGAGATACATCCATTTTTCGAGGACCTCTCTCTTTGCGCCGATGACCTTCATCAGCATGAAAGCCAGGAGTGCCCCCGCGATGATCTCCCATGCGCCTTCAACCCAGAGGTGCACAACCCACCACCACCAGAACTGGTCCTTTACCATGCTCTTTGTATAGAACATGCCCGGGATGTACATCAGGGCCAGGAATGTCAGGCCGCCCAGGAGAACGCCCTGTATCCCTGTCCATTTCTTCGTCTTGAGAACGGTCATGAAACAGTTGAAGAGGAAGAGCAGCACCGAAACCACGATCAGGTTGTCCGCCCAGCGGGGCGCCTCGATATATTTTCTCCCTTCGTTCAGGGTGAGGGTTCCGAAGACCCATGTGTTGGCCTGGGGGTTAAGGCCTGCCCATATGTAGCCCAAAACCACGGCTGTTATGGCTATCACGGTGGCCCAGAACTGCAGCTTTGCAAGGGGGACACTCCAAAGTTCGGTCTCCGATTCTTCAGGGATGACATAATACGTTGCGCCCATGAGCCCCGTAAGCAGCCACACAATAAGCGCGTTGATGTGGAGAGTCTTAATGACGTTGAAGTTGAGGATGAAGAAGCTCGGCCACATGAACTGCAGAGCGCCGATGATGCCCACCACGACCTGCACAAGGAAGAGGACGACCGCAAAGGTGTAGAAATACTGCGCGATCTTTTGACTTTCGTATTTGATACTCATTCTTTCACCTCCTATTTAAGTGTGAGCATGTATTCAGCCAACTGCTCGATGTCCGCATCCGGTGCTTCCACCTTCGGCATGGCTGAATTCGGGGTATACCGGGAAGGGTCCTTGAAATGCCCGACGAGCCATGCTTTGTCCCTCCTGCCGCCCACCTTTGACAGTTCGGGGCCTGTTGTTCCGCCGATCCCGCTGATCATATGGCAGCTGGAACACCCCAAAGACTGATAAACCCTCTGTCCTGCAGTCAGTTCCCTGCCGCCAACGCCTGCTGCAGTGGCAAGGATCGGCTTGGGTGGCCAGCCGTTCGTATCGACCTTCGAGACCCATTCGAAAAAGGCGATCAGATGATCCGCTTCCTCAGACGTTATGCCGAGTTTAGGCATGGCCGCCTTCGGATTTACCGCTTTCGGATCCATGACAAACTGTTTGAGGTACCCCTTCGGTTTTCTTTCCACTATCTTGGTCATGTCCGGAGCAAAATACGACCCGGTTCCGAAAATCGTATGGCATCCGATGCAGTCATACTTGTGCCAGACCATTTTGCCTTGGTTCACTTCTTCAGTAATCTCCGGCGCCCTCTTGTCCAGTTTTCCGATGGTATCAAAGGTGAGGGCAAGAAAGATCGCGAAGAAGAAGAGACTGCCGAAGACAAAGAGATTCCTTGCTGCCTTGTTACTCATACACACCTCCTCGTTGTATCCAGCGATGCTGGTCGTAGTACCATTATTGAAAAAAAGGGGAGAAGTTATCTATGATTTAAGTCATACATCGATTCTTTGTCGTGCAACGAGAAATAGTG
>DATJWU010000142.1:0-3254 GCA_035501055.1 Thermodesulfovibrionales bacterium | reverse complement strand
CTTTCAGAGCATTTGCTTTTCATCAGCGGGGGCGTGGATGTCTGAAAAGTCTCTTGCAGTTCTCCACGGCGAATCCGCCGAGGCGGATGACACCGTTTCATGCCATGATGAAATTCCTGATGCGCACATGAGCATGCACTTAAGAATAACGAATTTCGCCATGGCATGCGATAAAATTATGTCGAGATCAAAAGACCTTGAAGGCGTCCATGCCCCCGCTTAATGCATTTTCCGGGTTCAAATTATCGAAAAGCCATTTCCCTCTCGTCATCCTCCGAAAAATCGTGAGGTAATCGCGAGGCCAAAGAGTCCCCTCTCTCTAGGCCGCAGGCTTCGGGAGCAGGGTCGCCAGCATGTTGTAGAAGAAAAGGAATATGGACAGGGCCTCAAGCGCGCCAAAGGCGGCAGATAAACCGATATAAAGCCCGACGCCCGGATTCGAGTCGGCGAGGACGTAGAAAAGGAGCATCCCCACGAGCCCGATGTTCGCAAGCCAGAACTGCGCCTCGCCTATCTTCACGCTCTTTACCGGCCTTCCGGCAAACCTCGGCAGGATATGATAGCCCACGCCGAAGATCATCATCGAGACCCATCCGAGCATGTTCAGGTGAGAATGGACGAACTTCAGATGGAGCACAGAGGGATGGGCAAGCATCACGATTCCGAGTACTGATGCGACGGCGAGATAGACGATACTCATGATGATGAAATTCTTCACAAATCTGTCCATAAGGTAACTTCCTCCTGTGGTGCTGTTTTATTCTTTAAATACATTATACCGAAGCCGGACGCCTGCGCTATGACGCGCGTCATACGACTGACTCAGGGGATCCATCGCACCGCACCTCCCATTGTCCTTGCCGACCGCATCGATTATGATGGCACGCCGCTGCGAGAACAAATCGGGGGCCGTATTTTCATTCATCAGGCATCGGCAATTCTTCAATAGGTTGACTGTCAGGTGTCTCTTGGGGAAGGTCTCACCGCGTTACTCGCACTATTTGTGTCTGTTGCAGCGCCGTGCGTAGGTCAGCCCCTCGCCAGCAGCGGCGATGGAGCACGCGTTCAAAGCGGAAGGGAAAGGCCCGGCCTAAGAGGAAGGCACAACGCGCTTCAGGAAAGCGCACGGGCTCTTGCCCTTCTTACTCTCAGCCTTCTTCTCCCGCATCCGCTTTTTCGAGCCGGCGTGACTTGTCACGCAGTACGCCGGCTCTTTCGCGAAGGTCCTCCTGCGTAGTGCACTTCAGGACGTGTGCAGCCAAAGCCCTCAATTGTGCGGCTGCGCGCGCCTTAAGAGCCGTCGCGACCACAGGGTTCTTGGGGAAGAGACAGGCAACCGCCTCAACAAACACCTCCTCATCAAGGGCATCCGCAAGTTCAAGGACCCACTGGCAGAGAAGGTCGGGGCCGGGAGAGGCCACCTTTTTCAGACGCCTCTCTGCCGTCAGTAATGCCCCGGCTACCTGAACCTGGGCACTGACCACGCGGTCTATCGCACCGGGAGGGAAATCCCCTTCACCAAGCTTATCACGAAAAAAAGCGAGCAGGTTTGACAGGTTCCCTTCAACCAGCGCACGATCGAGCCAGAACCTCGCTTCAGACCCGTTCCCGGAACCCCTGGCGATATTAAGATAGAACTCAGAGGTCCTGGCCCTGAGCCCGGTCGCCCTGTCCAGGGCCTCCTGGATCCTGTCTCCGGCCGCATTCTGAGGAAGCTGGACATTCTCGAGCCAGCATTTATAAAAGCTCTCCAATAACACAATAAGGTTGGTCCCCTCGGGATCTTTGGGCAGGTAACTGTTTGCGCCGAGCGCGTAGGCGGCGTTGATCACCGCGGCGTCCCTGTCGCCTGAAAGTACGATAACCGGTGTCATCCGCCAGTGGGGGTCTCTCTTTACTTCGCGGATAAGATCAAGACCGCTCCCGTCAGGGAGCCCTATGTCCGAGATGATCAGACTCAGAGGCAGTTTTTTGCGCGCCCTCTCAGTGAGAAGATCGAGCGCCTCCCTGACACTCTGTGCCCTGATCGTCTCGCCGATGAATCCAAAATCTTCAAAGGCTTTCCGAACGATCCAGGCAAGATCAGGGTCATCCTCTACGTGGAGTATGGTGACTTCTCTGCTCATCAAGACTTTGATTCCTCCTTTTCTGTCAGGGCACGTCGCTTCTTTCCACTATATCCCGTGGAAAAACCAAAGTCAACGACCTATAAGACAGCGTCATCGGTGAACTATCATTGCGAGAAGTCTTCGACAAAACAATCCCGTTTTGAAGCCACTTCGCTCCGCTCGCAATGACGCAAAGATTAATGTCGTTACGTATAAGTTCGATGTGTCGGGCAATGTGAAGCGCACCCCCTTATCGCCGCCCACGCCGGTGGAATTTTCTCCCCTAAATCGTATATCCTTTATGAACAGATGAAAAAGGACAAGCGGATCGGGGAAATGCTCATTGAAGCGGGGCTTATTGATCACTTTCAGCTCAGTGCCGCCCTTGCCGAACAGAGACAGTGGGGAGGAAGGCTCTGCTCCGTCCTCGTCACGAAAGGCTTTGTGGATGAGCTCTCGATCGCCTCGGTCCTCGAAAATCAGATCGGCGAGAAGTGTGTCTCTCTTGAAGGCGTCGAGACGCCTCCTGACGTCCTGCAGAAGGTGAAACCTGACATCGCAAAGAAATACACTGTCTTTCCTCTTGGTTGTGATAAATCCGGCATTAGCCTCGCGATGCCCGACCCCACCGACCTGAAGCTCCTCGATGAACTGTCCTTTGTTCTGGGGCTGAGGGTCAAACCCCTTCTCGCGATGGAATCCCACATCAGGGATGCGATAGCCCTCCACTACGACGGAATCCTGCCCAAACCGAAAGAGTATTCCAGAGACCACAAGGTCCGTCATGACATCCGGGAGAACCCGGCGGCGGAGACGGAGGTCATCCATTTTCCACCGCCGCTCTCGGCACAGGAGAAGCCGCCGGAGCCACGGCCTGCGGAAAAGAACGAAAAAAAAGAGCTCACTACGAAGACGGTGCTGGATGCCCTGATATCGCTTCTCATGGAGAACGGAATAATCACCAAGGAAGACCTGTTGAGGAAGCTTCGGGAAAAGCAGAATGCGTGAGAGAATTCGCAGGAAAGTAATCTCCGGAAAACGGCTCACTCCGGAAGACGCCCTGTTCCTCTTCGAATCGGAAGACATTTTCACTATCGGAAGGCTCGCCTCCCGTGTGGCAGAAAAAATAAACGGTGACAAGGCCTA
>DATJWU010000141.1:0-4302 GCA_035501055.1 Thermodesulfovibrionales bacterium | reverse complement strand
CCCGTCCCCGTATTCGAGATCGGGGGGGGGAGTGGAGAAGGGCTTGCGGAACCCATAGAGCTCATGCACCCTGACGAACCATATGGCAGACCGGAGATACCGGAACTGAAATCGGATGCGTGGTCTGTTGTGGCGGCCGACGTGCCCGACGAGATCGATGCGGTAAGGCTTGCCGCCATCATCAACCACCAGGGTCCGCAAATCCCCGCAAGGGTCTTATCAGGGGACGCCGGCTTCCGTGTCGTCGCCGGCCCCTTCAATGATATCAGAGCGGCGAAAGATGCAATCAAACGCCTGAAATATGATTTGGAAATAGACGGTAGATTGGTTGAACCCGTCAAAGCAATCGTCGAGAGGAAGGAGGTGAAGAGGTGATGAAGAAGACTCTTTTGATGATTCTCAATGATCATGGTTCCTGCCCTTACTCTTGGGGCTTGTGCAACAAAAGGAGATCTCGCGAAGGTTCAGTCGGACGAAATGATGACGCGCGAGAAAGCCGATCAGGCATCGCAGGATGCGCAGTCTGCCAGGGCGGCCGCTGATGCGGCCGCTTTAAAGGCAGACACTGCCGCAGCCCGGGCCGAAGATGCGCTCAGGAAGGCAGAGGAAAGGGAAAAGATCGCAGACGAAAAGGCGCAGCTCGCGGATGAAAAGATGAAGATCGCAGACCAAAAGGCGCAGAGGGCTGATGACACGTTCCGGAAATCCATGAGGAAGTAAATTGGTTCCGGAGAACTGTGCTCCGGTAAAGGAAGTGGCAGGGTATGCAAACCCTGCCGCTTCCTGATGCTCCGACCGTTCGGGTCTATCCGGACGATGGTATCAACATGTTATGAACTACCATGAAGGTGTATATGGGTAAAGAGCAAAGCAGGATAAGAGAGTATCTTCACTTCTTCTCTGTCTGGATCATCATCGCGCCTTTTTTCTTATGCGGATGCGGTCACTTCAATGAGGGGCTTCAATCAACCTTCAGGGAAGCGAATGATCTTTTCAGCCAGGAAAGCTACAAGGCCTCTCTTGGCAAATATGAGCAGATTATCGAAAGATATCCGGCGGCAGCAGACAGGGTTCTTTTCGAAATGGGTATTATCTATGCATATCCCGGCAACGAACAAAAAGATTATCGGAAATCTCTGGAATGTTTTCAAAAGCTCATATATGATTACCCCGGGAGCGGGTACAGGAAAGACAGTGAGATGATGATATTCAATATCGGCAACGTCGTTGCCAAGGACATGACGTTTGCCGAACAGCAAAGAGAGATTGAGACTCTCCGCCGGGAGGTGAAGAGCAGGGAAAATGAGACTGGTGCGCTGCAGGAGAAGATTGAAGCGCTCAAGCAGGAGGTCAGGAGCAGAGAGAATGAGATCGTGACACTCGAAAGAGAGGTTTTTGTGCTCCAGGGAGGCACGGCAGACAGGATTTTGATAGAAAAGAAAGAACGGCGGTTGACGCTGATCGCAAAAGGGAAAGCGCTCAAGACCTACAAAATAGCCCTGGGCGGGAACCCGAATGGTCCAAAAGAAAGACAAGGCGACAACAAAACTCCGGAGGGAACCTACGTTATCGATTCAATAAACAAGGACAGCCGTTATCACCTTTCTCTTCATATCTCCTATCCGAACGAGAAAGACAGGAAGCGGGCAAAGGAACTCGGTGTTTCTCCCGGAGGAGACATCATGATTCACGGTATCAGGAATGGCTTTTCCTGGGTCGGCGATCTTCACACAGGGGTTGACTGGACAAGAGGGTGTATCGCCGTCACAGACGACGAAATAGAGGAAATCGCCAGGTTGGCGCCAAATGGTACGACTGTCGAGATAAGGCCATAGAAGGCCGCATAACGTATCGTCCCCCGGAAGTTCACATCTTTCAGGCGGCATCGAATTCACGAGCCTGCGAGTGCGCCGCGGTTTGATCATCGACATAGTTGAACGCATCCTGCTCCCCGGGAGGAATGACGGCACGCGTCCCGGGGTTGAGTTCGCAAACATTGTCGTGAGAGAAACCCTATAGCCATTATTTGGAGGCGACATGCTTTTCCATCGGATACTCGGACTGTTTTCGAATGACCTTGCAATAGACCTCGGTACTGCCAATACCCTCGTCTACAAACTTACGGGTCGAAATCCCGGCAACGAAAATATGAGTCCGGCGTTGAGCACCGTGAGAATAACGCGGCGCATCTTCCGGTGGTGAAGCACCGCGGCACCCCGCGGGCCCGGCGCGTGCGCTCGGTGTTCTTCACGTCTTCACTGCACCGGGCCGTTATAGGGAATCACCACGTGATCGTCTCCTCCGCCCGCGACGCTTGCCATCGTCGACAGCTGCTGGCGCGCGATCGGATCCCCCCGAACCTCCGCGTCGAGGAAGGTGAGCGACCAGGTGAAGATGTCATTAATCGACGCCGCGTCCAATCCGTGCTTCACGCCGACCAGCTCGACGAGCTCCCGCGTCCCCGTGAGCCGCGCGATACCTTGCTCCGTGACGACCAGCGGAGCAGTCGTGTCCGCCGTGCCGCTGATGGCGAGATACGGCAGCGTGACGCCGTCCAGCCCGTGCTGGTCGCGCCCGAACGCCGGCAGAAACGGCTGGCCGAAGAATGGCACATAGCCCACCGCCGCCTTAAGGCGCGGATCGACGGTAACCTGGGTCCAATCTAACCCGAGCGATGTCGTCAGCCCGGCGCCGCCCATCAGCATCAGTGTTTCGCCACCCAAGCTCGCCCCGAAGCCTCCGATCTGCGTTGCATCGACGTGGTCGCGCCATTGCGGATGCGCGAGCACGAGGTCGAGCGCAGCCGACATCGACAATGGTCGCAGTGCCTGCAGCGCGACGAAGTCGCTGAGATGCAACAGGACTGTCACCGCGTCCGAGAGGTCGTCGATCTTGAGGTTCGAAAAGCGTGGATCGCCGTGGAACGGGCCCACCACAACGAAGCCGTAGCTCGCGAACCAGGACAGCGCCGCTATGTAGTCGTTCGAGATCGGGCTCCCGCCGTAGCCGTGCGAAAAAGCGAGCACCGGATACCGGGCCGTGGCATCGGCGAACAGCGGCGGTTCTGCGCCGGTTTGCATGTGCGGTACGACCCTGCCCGTTGGGAGCGGGTAATCGGCACGGGGATTGTTTGCGACGGTCGGATAGCAGGCGATCACGACAAACTGGATCGGCGTTCCGGCAAAGGAACCATAGAGGTGCGAGTCATTGGGCGCGGTCACGGTGACCGAGAGGACATTTGCGGGGTCCGCGAGCAGATCGGTCACGTAGTGTGGCGCGCCGTTTGTCGAGGGAAAGCCTTCCCAGTACCCGTGCGCTTCCTCGCCGGGAGCCACTCGGCTGAAGTCCTGTGCGACGTTGCTGCACGCCACCGTGTAAGGCCCCGGGAGCGCCAGCGGCTGCACGATGGTCGTCGGGGCCGGCGAGGCAGGCGAACTGCCGCCCCCGCCGCCACAGGCAGAGATAAAAAACCCACAAATCAGGACTGCGAAAAGAAAACACTTCTTCATCATACACCTCTTCTGTGAGTACGTTCTGTAGTATCCTCTCCAACCTGGGTCTACATCAAAAGGAAGTGCAGGAGAGGATCTGTCTTTTTAAGGATCGTTCCTCGATAAGTCCATTGAGGGCAGCCTCCGCCAGCCTTCCCTATATAAAGAGTATCACTGTTACGTTGTTTGTAAAGTCAGTGTACGAGGTGCAATCATTTTCGACGCATCCCGTATCGCGCAGTTGTAAGGGCTATGGAACAGGTGTATAGTTTGAATGGAAATCATGCAATCAAGGGAGAGCGTTGTCATGACTTATGGAGAAAAGAATCAATAAACTTCTCGGGCCGGAGAATATTATGTCGCAGCGGAGACATTCTAAAGATTACAGGAGGAGTGTCATGAAGAGAACCTTCTATGTGATCGCCTCCCTGGCATGCGCTATTTCAATAATTTGCGTGCCCGTACTTTTTGCCGAGGAGATCAATTTTGTCCTGGTACTGCTCCCTAACCCGCAGGTCGATGGCGGTAGGCCTCTCATGCAGGTGTTGAAGGACAGAAGCTCATCCCGTTCATTTAGCTCGGAAAAGTTATCTGCACAGGTGCTTTCAAATCTCCTCTGGGCTGCATTTGGAATAAATCGCCTTGACACAGGAAAGCGCACTGCGCCCTCTGCAGTGAACTGGCAGGAAATTGATATCTATGTTGCCACTGCTGATGGTCTATATCTGTATGAGGCGAAAAGTCAGGCATTGAAACTCATTCTGCCAGATGACATCCGCGCTTTGACAGGTCGGCAGGACTTCGTAAAGGA
>DATJWU010000140.1:0-4369 GCA_035501055.1 Thermodesulfovibrionales bacterium | reverse complement strand
GCCGCGATGAGGCTGAACGAAGCGGAACGGTCCGGCAGACTGGTGATCGAGGCCAGGGGGGTCGGATACGGCTACGAGGGTCGCCACCTGATCCGTGATTTCTCCACGGTCATCATGCGCGGGGACAAGATCGGCATTATCGGTCCGAACGGCTCAGGGAAAACCACCCTGTTCAGGATTCTCCTCGGCTCGTTGAAACCACACAGCGGCTCCGTGCGCATGGGGACGCGCCTTGACGTCGCCTATTTCGACCAGCACCGTGCGCAGCTCGATGACGAAAGATCGGTGATGGAAAACGTGGGCGACGGATACACGGAGGTGACGGTCAACGGAAGGACGAGGCATATCATCGGCTATCTCGAAGATTTTCTCTTCCCTTCGGATAGGGCGCGCTCGCCGGTGAAGGTCCTCTCGGGAGGCGAGAGAAACCGCGCACTCCTCGCCAGGCTCTTCACGAAACCCTCGAACGTGCTGGTGATGGACGAGCCTACGAACGATCTCGACGCCGATACCCTGGAGCTCCTCGAAGAGATGCTTATGGAGTACGAGGGCACGGTTCTACTCGTGAGCCACGACCGGGAGTTCCTCAATAACATCGTGACAGGCACCATAGTATTTGAAGGCGACGGGAGGCTCGTCGAATATGTGGGAGGGTACGACGACTGGCTGCGGCAGCGCGGGCCTGCAACTCCGGGATCGGAAAAGGCCGCGAAACCGCAAAGGCCCCGTCCCCGGCGGGAGCGCCCGCGTGTCCTGACATTCAAGGAAGAAAGAGAGCTCGAAGCACTGCCCGCACTCATTGAGTCTTTGGAAGCCGAGCGCGCCGGGCTTTATGAAACCCTTGCGGACCCCGACTTCTATCGGCAGGGCGGAAGCAGGGTCCCGGAGGCAAAGGCGAGGACGGGGGACCTCGAAAAAGAGATCACCGCCGCCTATGAACGATGGGAGTTTCTGGAGGCGGTGCGGCAAGGGGCGGCGTGAACGCCATCGCAAGTGGGTGGAATAAGCAGCGGGTCCCTTTGGCGGCGTTTCTGCCCGAGCCTGCACGGCCGGAGATTTGACCCTATATGCGTCATTTTTTATAATTAATAGTGAAGCAATCGTGAAGAGCGCTGCTCTCTGAAAAAGGTGAAGATGCGATGATGCGGAAAAGAGAGGATGAGCAGATGATGCGTGATTTTGGACTGCGCAGGGTCCGCCAGTCCCTCGCTATAGGCCTCACAGTGTTTCTCGTTCTCTTTCTTGCGGTGCTCTATAGACGCCCCGGTCTCTTCGGGGGGTTCTCAAAGGAGACTATTCTTGCGACACAGGGTGTTCTTATCGCCGCCTTCATCGGTTTCAGCGCCGTTAACTGGAAGTGCCCTTCATGCGATAAATATCTGGGCGGCGATATCAACAGGCGTATATGCAGACGGTGCGGAACCAGACTGCGATAACGCGCATTTCGGGACAATCCCTCCGGAGGATTGTTGCGTGGTTTCCCTTGATAATCAACTGAAAACCGAGTCCTTCGGAATCAGGCGGCGTGAATCATCACTGGTTTTCCTGATAGTGTGGAAGAGGTTCGGGAAGGTCGTCCTGAACAGAATAAATCATTATCCTATAGGGGAGGTGGGTTCTTGGGAAGCAGGCAGCGAATAAAATTCAGAAAGCCTCTGCCGCGCAAACCCGCAGGCGACAAGACCGCAGCGGAAATCGTGAGAGAATTAAAGGAGGGCAGTGCCTCTGCTGCCTCTGATTACCGGGAGCAGTCCCTGAAGATCCATGGTCTTATCTGCGCCAAATGCGGGAGGGAGTTTGAATTCAGGGACAGACATCTTCTCACGGTTCATCATAAAGACGGGAACTTCAGAAATAATCCCCCTGACGGCTCCAATTGGGAGAACCTCTGTGTGTATTGCCACGAAGACGAGCACAGCAGGGGTCTCCTGGGGGATTATCTGAAAGGAAAAAGCGGGGGGCGGTAAGGGCCCCCCATGAAACTGTCCTGAAAAGTCTGTCCCGTCGTCAGTCCAGCTGCTCTACGAGGTAGTTCTGTGCCCCCATCTGTTTGATCTGGTCAAGCTGGGCCTCTATCCAGTCGATGTGGTCCTCCTCTTCCTTCAGGATAGATTCGAGGAGTTCGCGGCTGCCGTTGTCGTGAACCTCGACCGCGAGGCGGATGCTGTCATTGTACCCCTTGATTGCGCCGTCTTCCGCGCGACGGTCATTTTCGTGCATCTTCGGGACTTCCGCGCCGATATGCATTTTCTGCAGGTCGCTCACGACCGGCCGCCCCTCGAGGAAGAGGATGCGGGTGATGAGCTTTTCGGCGTGCTTCATCTCGTCGATAGCCCGCTTCTGGATAATCTGATGCAACCGCTCATACCTCCAGTTGTCGCACATCTCTGCATGGACCATATACTGGTTAATGGCAGTCAGTTCTTCGGAGAGTCGCGCGTTCAGGTGTTCGATGATCTTTTCATTCCCTTTCATATCACAGCCTCCTTGTGAATTTGATCTCCAACCCGCAGAGACCGCTTCTTCAGGACCGGCGCCTGCGGGCATGGACTTCTTGTGCAATTCTACCAAAGTTTTGAAAGAGGTCAAGGGGCGTGGAACATCCCGGAGGCACCGGAACGATCAGGGAGCCGGTCGTCACACGACCGGCCGAAAGCAGGGGTTGATGAAGGATATTTAATTGGACCTTTGGATTTCAGGAATCTATACTTGATCAGTACGAAACAGCAAATGCCGGTGGCATCCGGGGAGGCGTAATGACTGCATGGAGAAGATCCAGGAGGAGACCCTGTGACGTGTCGATAGACTATACCACCGTGGCCTTAAAGGACGGGAAGGCGAGGTTCCTGGACCTGACGGGAAAGGTGGTGAATGTATCAAGAACCGGCCTCTGTTTTCTCACGAAATACCCGCTCAAGGCCGGACATGTCCTGGAGTTTAAGAAGCGCGTTCTCAATTACAGTCATGGGGTCGTCATATGGATCAGAAACTTCGGGGGCCTTTACGTTGCCGGCACACGCTTCATGGGGTAAGATAGCGGTGCAGAGACCCCCGGTCAGCAGGTCAGGTGAAAGGCGCCGATGATGTTCCTGCCGCGCTGCTCGTTGAAAAGGTGAACAGCCCTTCCGGTTCTCTCGATGAGGACCGTAATCCTCTCCGCTTCGAGGAAGGCCTTCGTGCGTTCCGGCACCTCCATCATTCCTGAATCGCCCGTGCCGATAATCACAAGCTCCGGTCTGGCCGCCACCACCGCGACAAGGTCTTCCGGGTGGAGACAATGGCCTTCCTTCCGCCACCACGACGCTTCGACTCTGTCGGGATAGACAATGACGTCCGACGTGTAGGCTCGAAGGCCGATGACGATTCTCCCAAAACTATAGTCGTCGATATGCACCGAAACTCCATCCTCCCCCTTTCTTATATCATAGAAAACGCCCCGCCGCAACGCATACCGTCAGAGAGAAAGAGGGGAATGGTTCTTGTGCCGGTGAGGTGCCTCTGCGCATGTGGGGGCTATGGAACCGTTTTATCCTGTGGTAGTATTTATTAAGAGGAAAGGAAGCTTTCCCGGGAACAGAACGAAGTTGCGGGGTGAAGTGCTGTGGAGATCAGGGAAACTTATGAAGTAGTCATTGTGGGAGGAGGCCCTGCGGGGCTCGCCGCCGGGCTCTACTCCAAGAGGGCCGCGCTGAAGACGGCCCTTTTCGAGAAGGGACTTCTCGGCGGCCAGATCGCCATATCAAAAGAGGTGGAGAACTACCCCGGGGTGGAAGGTATAACCGGTTTCGATCTGGCGGAGAAAATGATCCATCATGCCGAGTCCTTCGGCCTACCCTTTGTCCGGGAGGAGGTTGCCGCGATAAATGCCGGGCCCGATCTTCACTCCGTCACTCTTGCCAACGGAGAGGTGGTCAAGACGGTCGCCCTTATCCTTGCAGTCGGCGGATCGGTGCGGAAGCTCGGCATCCCCGGTGAAGCAGAATACCTCGGAACCGGTGTCTCTTATTGCGGCACCTGCGACGGGTTCTTCTTCAGGGACAAGACCGTCGTGGTCGTCGGCGGGGGTGATACCGCGGTTGAGGAGGCGCTCTATCTCTCGAGGCTCACGAAGAAGGTCTCCCTTGTCCACCGGGGGGACGCGCTGCGGGCGAGCAAGCTCCTGCAGAGCCGTCTTGCTGCCGAGCCCGGGATCACGACGATCTGGAACACGATCATCACCGGGATCAGGGGAGACGGGAGCGGGGTCAACGCGGTCTCTTCCGAAAACGTCCGGACCGGCGAAAAGGGAGAACTCGCGACGGACGGTGTGTTTATCTTTATCGGATATTCTCCGAACAATCAGTTGATTCCCTCCGCCGTCCGGATGAAC
>DATJWU010000139.1:0-3968 GCA_035501055.1 Thermodesulfovibrionales bacterium | reverse complement strand
AGCGACAATACATCCCACGATCTGAACGCAGGGATTGAATACGATTTAGGCGAATACGTTCCCGCGATGAAGGGGAGGGCGAACATAGGGTATGGACATTATTCTTTTACCGATTCCAGGACCCAGAAGATCACGGGCACCGTGGGCCTTTCGCGGAAGATCGACGAAGTCTGGAGTGTGAGCGTCGACGGCGGGGTCATTCGCGCACGGTCAACGGTGTCGGTAAGTCAACCCGTCCCGATAGTCGTCGGTCAGGAGATTGTTGGGTACTACTTGGTCCCAGGGCAAGAGAGCAATGCGGGATGGGGCTGGGTAGGAAAGGCCTCGCTCGATTATAGCGGAGAATCCATGAACGGCAGCCTCGGGTACACCAGGGATCTCAGACCCGCGAGCGGTTACAACGGGGCGGCGGAGAGCAACGCGCTCACACTTTCGGCACAATACCGTCTCACCTATGAGTTGTCGGTCCTCCTGACTTCGGGTTACTATACGCTCAAATCCGATCCGTCGCAGTTCTCTTCCCAAATCATCAACCAGAAGACGTTCATCGTCAGCCCCGCCGTCCGTTATGAGTTCTCCAGAGATGTGGCCCTGGAGTCATCGTACGAATATATCAAGATCGACTATCCGGCATCGAACACCAGCGCGAGCAGACAGGTGATCGCTGTGCGTCTGTCTGTGCAGCATCCCTTTTTTGAGTAGCGTTCTCGAAGAGAGGAAGAAATATGAGAAAGAAAAGGACCTGGCATGAAGAAAGATGAAGCGATACAAGGCGCAGATATCATCGCGATCGCAAAGCGGCGGCGGTGGGGACTTATGGTGCCGGCGCTCGCGGTGGTGCTCCTGTCGGTGGCGGTGGTCCTGGTTTGGGAACCGGTGTACCGTTCCACGTCGACGATCCTGATCGAAGAGCAGGAAATCCCGCGGGAATACGTCGTGGCGACGGTGACGAGCTACGCGGAACAGCGTCTGCAGAGCATCAACCAGAGGATCATGAGCTCGGCCCGTCTTCTTGAGGTCATCAACCGTTTCAACCTTTATGCGGACAAACGAAACAGGCTGACGAATGAAGAGATCATCGATGATATGAGAAGAAAGGATATCAAGTTCGAGACCGTTATGGCGGACGTGATCGATCGTAGGACAGGGCAGAAGACCGCAGCGACCATCGCATTTACCGTATCGTATGAGGGAAAGAATCCGGTGGTCGTGCAGCAGGTCGCCAATGTCCTTGCCTCTCTCTATCTTGAGGAAAACATAAGAGTAGTGGGACAGCAGACGGCAAGCACTTCGAAATTTCTCGCCGACGAGATGAAGTCGGTGCAGGCAGATCTTGTTTCATTTGAAAAGAGGATAGCCGAGTACAAGGAGAGAAACCCCCGTTCACTTCCCGAGCTCCTCAATTATAACCTCCAGACCCTGGACTGGACCGACAGAAATTTCGAACAGTTCCATGATCAGCTCCGCACCCTCAAGGAGAAGGAGAGCTATCTGCAGAGCCAACTGGCGAGCATTGAGCCCGACGCAAAAAATCAGGACAAGGATCTCCTGAAAGATCTCAGGGCGAAGCTGGTAATGCTCAGGTCAAAATATTCCGACGAGTATCCCGATGTGAAGAAGACCAAGACGGAAATCGCCGTACTTGAAGAAAGGCTCCACACCGAGAAAGGCACGGAACCGGCTCCCGAGAAACCGGACAACCCGGCCTATGTCGCGCTTGCTGCCCAACTGGCCAGCACGCAGTCCGAGATCGCCTCAGTCGCGAGGCAGATAAAAGACATGGAAAAGAAACGGGAGGATTACAGCCGGAGACTGGAGATGTCCCCCAGGGTGGAGGAGGGATACAAGAATCTGATGGTGGAGAGAAACAACACCCAAGCCAAATACGACGATCTCATGAAGAAGTTCATGGAGGCACGGGTGGCTGAGGGACTGGAGAAAGGACAAATGGGAGAGCGTTTCACGTTGATTGATCCGGCCAGACTCCCGGAAAAACCGGTCAGGCCGAATCGTCCCCTCATCCTTGTGATGGGTCTCATTATGGGGATCGGCGCGGGAGTGGGAGTCGCGGCACTGCAGGAGGCCAACGACCGTTCGGCCAGGTGCGCAGGAGACCTGGCAGCGGCCTTTCCTTTCCCGGTTCTTGCAGAGGTGCCGGAGATTTTCACCCTTGAAGATGAGCTGCGGAAGAAGAAGCGTAGAAAGTTCATGATCGGTACTGCGGTTCTTTTGATGGTCATCCTTGTGGTGACCGTTCATTTCCTCGTGATGGATTTGAGCGTCCTTTTTGCGCGTGTCGCAAGGCGTGCGCCCCTGTGAACTGAAAGAGATCTGAAAGGGAGAGGTCCAAAATGATACATAAAATCAGAAAAGCGATGAGGTCGTTCAAGAAAGGGGCGAACAAGAAGGCAACCGGGGGAAGGGGGCCCGCTTTGCAGAGGAATCCAGAAGAGGAAGACAGGGAGGGTGCGGGATGGGTGTCCCCGACGTATTCTCAATCCCGCCGCGTTCACCTCGATCCCGGATTCATCGCGAAGAATCGTTGTCTGGGCTATCTGGACAATACTCCGGAAGCGGAGTCATACAGGATCCTGCGGACACAGATGCTCCAGAGGACCAGGGACACCGGAAGCAATATGATCATGGTAACGAGCGCCTTTCCGGGAGAAGGAAAAACCCTCGCTGCCATCAATCTCGCGTTCACGCTTTCCCGGGACTTCCGGCACACCGTCCTTCTGGTTGATGGCGATCTGAAAAAGCAGAGTGTTCATAAATACCTCGGATGCCCCGGTGAAAAAGGATTGATAAATCATCTCGTAGATTGCGCGCCCCCTTCCGAACTCATCACTTGGGCAGGGATGGAGAAAATGACTTTTATTTCCGGGGGCCGGCCATATCAGGAAAGCGCCGAGTTGCTTGGATCGCCGCGCATGAAAGAACTCATATCCGAAATGAAGGGGCGGTATCCTGACCGGTATATTCTCTTTGACATCCCTCCATTACTTGCCGGGGCAGACGCCCTGACTTTTGCTCCTCTCGTGGACAAGGTGGTGGTGGTTGTCCGGGCCGGCAAGACATCCATGGACGATCTCAAAAGAGCGCTTCAGTTTCTCCCGAAAGAGAAGATCCTGGGGTTCGTCCTGAACCGTTGTTAGTCGCCTGACGGGCAGTTTCGAACGCGCCTATTCCCGGACGTTCACCAGAAAGCATTTTTTGTCCCGACGGCGTAACGTCAATCACAAGAACACGAGTGAAGCAGAGAGGCGATAGGTGCCCTTGGCCCACGGCGCTATCTGAAACGAGTCTTTTCTATTGAATCTCTTACACTGCGGCTTACCAGAATCACGAGATAATCTCTTATCTTCGCCCTTTCCTTAATACTGCAGAGAACTGTCTCATAGAGCGTCCTTACGTCCTCTTCGGGCTTACCCAATTTTTGTGAGAGCGCCTGGATAGCCTCATGATGTCTCCTCCGTTCCATATCACTTTCGTATTGACATGCAAGCGTCATGGGCGACCTTTCCGGGGGCAGCAGCGGTAAGCACGGAGCAAGCCGCTTCTTACCGCCCCCCTCTTGCCTGTGAGCAAAATGAGCATGGGGCAAGTGACTCTCTTTACCCTGTCTTGACTCTCGTTTGCGGCAAAATCGCACTTCCGATTTCCTTTACCCCCTCAACAACGCCGATCAGCATTTCCTTCACCGCCTTCACCGCGGTGTTCCCGATGCCGCCAGCCGCTTCGATAGCGCCGCCGACGGCCACCTTCGCGACATCGATCACGTTCCCGCCTGTCTCCTGGGCAGCTTCAAGAACGCCGTCAACTGCCCTTCGCGCGATAAGGGCCTGGCCTGCCTCCTCTTCGCTGCCACTGGCTGGGCGTAACAATGAAAAAGCCGAACCGCTACATTCGCCCTATTCGTCAGCTCGGCCATCTCCCGGTAGAAGACTCGTCGTATGTCTCTCTCTGCT
>DATJWU010000138.1:0-5529 GCA_035501055.1 Thermodesulfovibrionales bacterium | reverse complement strand
ACAGACCATGATATGTGATGAACTGTTTTCACAGCACGCAGCCGAACTGAGACTCGTCGAGGAGAGTCTGCGGACTCTCTTTTCGAATGAGACCACGGTCATCCCGATGATCGGTGAGCACATCATCCGGGGCGGCGGAAAGAGGCTGAGGCCCCTGTTCCTGCTCCTCAGCGCCGATCTCTCCGGCTACCGTGGCGAGGGCAGGATCATGCTTGCCGGCGTGATCGAGGCGATCCATACCGCCTCGCTCCTCCACGATGACGTGGTCGACGACGCCAGGATAAGGAGAGGCCAGACCGCCGCGCACAATCTTTGGGGTAATCAGATCGTCATCCTCGTCGGTGACTACTGCTATGCAAACGCCCTCAAACATGCCGTCCGCCAGGAGAACCTGAAGATCATCGAGACCCTCTCGGAAGCGATAACCTCGATGACGGAAGGCGAGATCATCCAGCTCAACAGGGTGGCGGACCCCGACATAACCCTTGAGGAGTATTACCGCATCATCTCCTCCAAAACCGGCGCGCTCATCTCGGCGGCATGCCGCATCGGCGCGATACTGGGCGGGCTGCCTTACGATCAGGAAGAAGCGCTTCGCAGGTTCGGCATGAAGACAGGGATCGCCTTCCAGATCGCGGACGATGTCCTCGATTATATGGCCGATGAAAAGGGTCTTGGGAAGAAACTCGGGAAGGATCTCGAAGAGGGAAAGATAACCCTTCCCCTGATCTGTCTCCTCAGGGAGGCATCGCAGGAGGAACAGGGCGAGATAAAGGGGATCCTGAAAAGCGATTCCCTTGACGGCGATGCCCTGTCGAGAATTGTGAGGCTCCTTGAAAAATACCGCGCCCTCGAAGAATCCCTGGGCATCGCGGAAAAGCTCATCGGGGAGGCCAGGGAAGAACTCTCGGTCTTCGCGGATTCACCGGAACGGCAAGCCCTCTTGGACCTTGCCGAATACGCGCTCTCACGGGAGAAATAGTGCACCCTGTTGCCGCACTCGCACGAAAGGCGATCGATGAATACCTTGCCCACGGGAGTGTCCTTCGGAAGCCCGCAAAACCTGCGCCGGAAATGGACGGCAGGGCCGGGGTCTTCGTATGCCTCAAGAAGCGGGGCCAGCTGAGGGGATGCATCGGCACCTTCATGCCGTGCCACGAGAGCATCGCCGAAGAGATCATTCACAACGCGATCGCTGCGGCGACCCGGGACCCCCGGTTCGCACCTGTCGAAACGGAGGAACTCTCCTCTCTCGCCTGTTCGGTCGACGTCCTCTCTCCCCCGGAAAAGATAGACGGTCCGGCCGGCCTCGACCCCCGGAGATACGGGGTAATCGTTGTGTGCGGGAGCAGGAAGGGGCTCCTCCTGCCAGACCTCGAGGGCGTCGACACCGCCTCGGAGCAGCTGAGGATCGCAAGAATGAAGGCCGGAATATCACCCGAAGAGGCGATCGAGATTTTCAGGTTTGAAGTACGGAGATACGAGTGATAAACATCCCCCCCTCAGGAAACTTCAGTGAACATAGCCTGCCGCAGGTTCTTTTAGCCCTGAAGAGGGGCGGGGCAGGCGGCACCCTTTCGGTAAGGACATCATGGTTTACCAAAAGGATCTTTTTCCAGAACGGCAATCCGGTCTTTGCCGCCTCCACCCTTGAGGATGACAGGCTCGGTGAGATGCTCGTAAAAGCCGGGAAGATCAGCCTCCAGGAATATGAAAAGTCGGTGGCGCTGCTGAAGGCAGGCAGACGCCTCGGCGCCATACTGGTGGAGCTTGGATGCATCACGCCGAAAGACCTCTTCTGGGGCGTGAAGTACCAGGTGAAGGAGATCATGTACAGCCTCTTTCTCCTCGAAGAGGGCGAATACGAATTTCAGGAAGGCGCCCTGCCTACCCATGAGGTGATCACCCTCAAGATAAGCACCGAAACCCTCATCTATGAAGGTCTGCAGAGGCTCGATAACTGGACAAGAGTGAAGAGGGAACTGCCGGGTTCCGAGGCGGTGCTCGAGATCTCCGGTGAATGCCGGCGCACCCCTGCAGGAGACATCGGCATCATAGACCTGAGTCCGGGCGACAGAAGAATCCTCGCCCTGATAGACGGGGAAAAGACAATAGCTCAGTTGACGGCCGATGCACATGCGAACTCCTTCGAGGTAATGAAAACCCTTTACGTCCTCTGGTCCTTGGGCATCGCGGTCCTGAAAAGAGCGGCCGGGCCGGGCAGCGCCGCGCAAAAGAGCGTGGCGGCTTCGGGAACGGTCCCCACGGATACTCCTTTTGTGGCAGGAAGTACACCGGAGCGGAAGGCCGCAGAGAGGGAATCACCTGAAGACACACAGGCAGCGCTCATGAAGGAACAGTTCGAGCGCGGGATTGAAGAGTTCAAGAAAGGAGATTTCCTGAGCGCGGTCGAGCGCTTCACATGGATCACCAAAGGGGACCCCCGGAATCCGAGGGCATGGAGTTATCTCTCCCTTGCACTCAGCAAGGTGCCGGAGAGAGTGAAGGAGGCCGAGGAGGCGCTTCTCCATGCGATCCATCTCGACCCTTCCAACAGCGAGCATCTCGCAAACCTGGGACTTCTCTACCTGAAAGCAGGCCTCAAGACGCGTGCAAGACGCCAGTTCGAGAAGGCCCTGAGCCTGGATCCGGAGAATATGCGTGCAAAGAGGGGACTGGAACAGACGACCTAGGTCAACGCACCGCTCCGCGGTACCGTGCCGGATGGTTCGCGGCACTCCTGAACCATGCAGGGGATGACCTATGGGCTCGTGAGCTTTTTCGGTTCCGTCCCCGGCACGTACCTTACGCAGTCATTTTTCCACGCCCTCATCGCCGCGATTCTCGCAGACCGCGCGGTTGAGGTTTGGAAGATCACCAACCCCCTCGTCATCCAGAGGTTCCGTCTGATCGTCATACTCTGTGCGATCTTCTCCTTCCCCGTCTATCAGGCGATTAACGCTCAACGGGGCACTCTGGCTTTCAGACTCGGGGCGCTCTTCGACAGCAGCCGGTGGCTCCAGCTCGAATTGCCCGGACACATTCCCCTCGGCATGCTCTTCCTCGCACTCCTCGCAC
Source organism: Thermodesulfovibrionales bacterium (assembly GCA_035501055.1). Lineage (GTDB taxonomy): Bacteria > Nitrospirota > Thermodesulfovibrionia > Thermodesulfovibrionales > UBA9159 > DATJWU01. The sequence continues at coordinate 2,451 of DATJWU010000138.1, read as the reverse complement.
TCGTATCGCTGCTGTTCCTTATACAGGAAGTGATCCCCGTCGTCCGCCACATCCTTGAGTCAAAGGAGGAGATACAGAAAGGACTCGTCGGAGACTATGAACTTGCCGGCGGAACGGCGATGGATCTCCTGCAGGGGGAGAAACCGCCTGTGCACGTAATTGACGATGATGACGCGGTTATCTTCTCCACCACCGGCAGGGACCCCGCCATATATCTGTCCCGGGGGCTCATCGCCATGCTCGACCCTGAAGAGATGAAGGCGGCTATCGCCCACGAACTCGCCCATATAGAGAGGAACAGGAGACCACTCCTGAATGTTGTCTTCCTTCTGCGGGTGCTGATGTTCTTCAACCCCGTGGTGCTCCTGGAGTTCAGAAAGGCTGTCCAGGATGAAGAGAAGATCTGCGACGACCGGGCGGTCTCTCTCACCGGCGACCCCTGCGCGCTTGCAGGCACCCTGAGGAAGATTCATCAGGAACCCGCGGACATTGATCTTGTAAGACTTCACGAACTTTCGAAGCTGCGGGATTCCCTCGAAGAACACAGCCTCAGCACCCATCTGCAGAGCAGGATCATGAGGCTCGAAGCAGAGGGGACGAACGAGGCGAAGAAAGAGACCGGACCCTTTGTCGTCACGGCCGTGATCATCGCCGTGATCAATTATTTTATCGTATAATGAGGTGAGCATGTCCGGAAGATTCTATACTCCCGTGGTCTTTGCCGGTGTGATCCTGGCAGTGGTGATTACGCTCAAGGTCCTGAACTGGATTCCCTCGGTGTTCGAAGAGGGTCTTCTGCAGCAATACGGAAGCGTTGAAGAAGCAAAGGCGGCCCTGCATATGAAAGATGTCCATGTCCCGTCATACTTCCCTCCGCGCCTTCTCTGGCCTCCCTCCCGCATCCTCGCCCAGACCAAACCCTTTGACGCCGTCGTCATGGAATTCAGGGACAAAGAAAAGGGAGACGTTGCTCTCGTGATCGTCCAGTCTGCGTCGGAGCGCTTCAGACCCGACCGGAAGATAGAGATGGTCCAGACCAAAGAGAGGGTAACCTATCTCCTGAAAGGGCGGGAAGCACTCCTTGACATCGGCGCCTGCAGGAATGAGGAGCCATGCTGCACGCTCTCATGGAAAGAGGGCCCATACCGGATGACGCTCGTGATGAAATCCGTCCCCGTCGACCTGATACGCGTCGCTGAAAGCATGGTCCATTAACCCTCCCCTCCGTCACACGATGTAAAACACCCGTGAATGCAGGATTTCCGCCCGACCCTCCCCTTCGGCAGAAGATGTTGGGTGCCTGTGAGAAGCCCTCGCTTAAGAGTCACTTCCCCGAGGAGCCGTCACCGTCGCGTAAGTTTCCGGCTGATCCGGCGTTTCGGAAATGCGGGAAGTCCACTTAAAACCTAAAGAACCGTGAATTCCCGCCTGCGCGGGAACGACAGAAAGAAAACTCCCTTCAATGTTGAAATAGGTTGCAGCATTTTCTTGTTGTAAGTGTAAGCAAGAATTGTTAGTATCTATACCATACCTTCGTAGGGGGTTGGTGTCACTGAAACTCCCCGTGGCAAGCCACGGCGCATACTGCAAAGACTTTCGTGAATACGGGGATTTCAGCTTCGGTCGTTTCCGGATGGCAGCATATGCACGGCTACTGAGGCGTAAAATAACTTTTTCTGCAAGGAGGACGAGATGAAGAAGAAGATGTATGCGACGGTAAGGCGATATGAGGGAGTACCTGATCCGGAGGATGCGGCAAAACAGGTAAACGAAAAGTTTGTGCCCTTTATCTCCTCGTTGCCCGGGTTCGTCGAATATTACTGGATAGACCTGAGAGACGGCGCGATGATGTCGATTACAATTTTCAAGACCCTTCCGGACGCCATACATGGAAATGAAAAAGCGAGAGAGTGGGTGAAGAACAACCTGCGCTCGGTCCTCCCCCACCCGCCCAGAATAGAGGCGGGAAGCATAGTCGCATACAAGGGCAGCACCGGACACTGAGCAGACGGAACTTCTTTATGTGAGGGTGTCGGATCGATCCCCGTGAGAGGGCGAATCGCCTTCGCCCCAAAACATGCACGGAGATTTCTTTCCTGAAAATCGCACTGAAGTTCTTTTGCCGCATGAGAAGGGTACAACCAGAAAGACGCAATACAAACATACGCCCCCGCTCGTGTCCCAAACTACTGAAGCTTGAGGGTTGATCGAGCACGAAAAGATTAGACCCTATCAGAAAAGCGTTACCCAATTTGTTCTGCTTTCGGTATCATAAACTCATGGCGTGCACAACGACAGGAAAGATAAGACTTTTGATTGACGGTTCCGCTAAAGACGGATTGTTTTCAAAATTGAGGATGTGGAGGATGACGAAAATGTTATTGAGGCTAACATTGCTCACTCTGCTTTTGTGTATATTGAGTCAGCAATCAGAAGCATTGACAATCGTTT
>DATJWU010000137.1:0-2672 GCA_035501055.1 Thermodesulfovibrionales bacterium | reverse complement strand
CGGGCCGGCAGGGTCCTGCAACTCCACACGGACAGGGAAGAGTCAGGGGATGTCGAGTACAAGCGCCATCCCGACGGGACTGCGGAAAGCATCTGGATAGCCGGGAAGATCCGGAAGCTTGCGCTGAACCACGCCTACGCCGACATGGCGATACTCATCCGCATGAACTTCCTCTCCAGGGCCTTCGAGAGCACATTCATGCAGCACCTCATTCCCTACACCATCGTGAGAGGCCTCGCGTTTTACGAGAGAGCGGAGATCAGGGACCTCCTTGCCTATCTGAGGTTCATCGCCAACCCCAAAGACAGGGCGGCCTTCGCGCGGATCATCAATCTCCCCGGCCGCGGGATCGGAAAGAAGGCGTGTGCGAAGATCCACGAGAATTTCATGACAGACTGGGTTCAGGCGCTCGGGGAGACGAAACTGTCGGTGAGGCAGAGGGCTGCCGCAGCGGACTTCGTGAAGATCATCGGGAAATACGGCGATTCTGTGGAAGAGAAGCCCTATACGGTCCTCATGGATCTCATCGAAGACCTCGGATATTTCGGCCACCTCAGGAAAGAGTACCGGGACGATTTCGAAGAAAGGATCGAAAACATTTCCGAGCTCTCAAACGTCCTCAAGGCGCTGGAAGAAGAAGGCAGGCCTTTCTCGGAGTTCATGGAAGATAATCTCCTCGCCTCTGAACAGGACTCGATCGGGAGTGAGGACTCGGTAAAAATACTGACCCTTCACGCCGCGAAGGGGCTTGAATGGCCCGTGGTGTTTCTCCCCGCCCTCGAAGAGGAGATATTCCCCTCGGTGAGGGCGCTCATGAATGATTCGGCCCTCGAAGAGGAACGAAGGCTTTTCTATGTGGGCACGACCCGGGCAAAGGAAAGGCTTTATCTGTCGTCCGTCGAATCCCGCATGAAGTTCGGACAGACATCCTTTATGACGAAATCGAGATACCTCCGCGAAATAGACCGCCACCTCTGACGTGCATGCTCAAAGAATCCCGGGAGACCGCCGGGTCGAAAGCACGATCGGCGATCAGTTCAGGGAGATTTCGATGTCTCTGATGTCCCTGCCGAAAAGGGTAAAATTCGGAGGCGCGACGGTGAAAGAGACCCCGTTCTCCCTGAGGAATTCATAGAAGCTGAAAGAGGTGTCACAGTGGTACCCGTGGTAGCTGTTCCACAACTCCCTGATCGTCTCTTCACTCTCGCTTGTCACGACGTAGTGGCTCTGGTCGACCATGAAGATAAGCATCTCTTCCGCTCCTTTCCCCTTCCGCGATTAGTGAGCACCCTGTTTCACCACGGTGAGACTGAAGGTCCGCAGGGTAATGTCGCGGTTGCCCCGGTCCAGGAAACCCTCGATGAGCCTGTCGATAAAAGACTGTCGCATCGCTTCATACATATCGAGCATCCTTCTTACCGCCTTGCCGAAGCGCTTGACGAGCAGGGAGTTGACCAGAATGGCGACGATAATGGCCAGGATGGCAACGACCTGCGCGAGGAGGTTGAAGGACGGCCTGATATCCAGCACCGTGCAGATTACGGAGACCGACAGGAGACCAAGGAGAGAGAGCATGATCTTCAGGAGCATCCTGGTGTATTTCCCCAGCCTTCTCGTCTTTTCTCTCAGCGCAAATTCTATCTCGTTCCTGAAGAGGTCTTCAGCGAATCCCCTCGCGAGCTCTATCTCGTTCCTTCTGATCCTGCATTCGATAAGGTTCAGGAGCCGCTCCTGTTCAAAGCGGTGGTCCCTTGCGAGACAATCCATTTTCAACTGTGCCGTGGTCCGTTTCATGACTGGCTCCTTCTTTTCCATTTAGCATATCACTATGGTCAAACTAAGCAATACACGTGCCATGCGGATACCCCGCCGCGCTCATGAGTCGCGGGACAGGACTTCATGATAATTGAACTGATTGTGAATCAGGGAGTTTTCGCCTCCGGTTTTCCGTTGTGCGCTCCTGCAAATACTGACGCAAGACGTCACTTCCGGTGCCGCATTTTTGTAGCAATCTACATCTTTGTAGTGGAGAGGAGGCATGACCGGGCTGCGTAATGCGGATTGGCGACACGGTCTTCCAAGAAGTTGGAGTGGGGCTCGGAGGTTCCGCTCTAATTCGGACAAGAGAGGGGTAAGACGCTTTGCTTGGATACCCGTCGAGGACCAAGTATGAGTGACTATCGCCCCTGAAATCGAGCCTGTATCATTTCCACTACAGATGCAATGTTATTAGCGGCCGAAGAAACGTCGGACCCATCAAGAATTAGTGTAGTAACTCAAACGATTGAGACAGAGGTTTGCAATGGTATACCCTACCTTCCTTATTCACCGCCTCCCGAGTGTTCCGAAGGATCACTAGCGCGTTCCAGATCTCTTCTGTAAGAAGTCAGCGATCAACGGTTCTACTCGTCAGGCGTGCTCTTGCGTCCCCCAAGGCGCTATTTTGCTCTCTTGAACGTTGCAATAGCATCATTCATTTCTTTCAAAAGAAAATCATGCGCTTCAAAATCCAAAATCATCGTATTATCTTCTTGCCCTTTCTTGAATTCATAATGGTCAGCATCATAGATCCAAATTAGGTGATTCTCACGCACTATCCAAGTACCAGTTACATTACATAAGACTGTTTTTCCGCGCATACAGGTTTTTTGAAATGTGCCGTCAGCAGAAAG
>DATJWU010000136.1:0-4559 GCA_035501055.1 Thermodesulfovibrionales bacterium | reverse complement strand
TATGGATGACTGAAAAGTCTTTTGTCCCGAAAACTTTCAGGATCGAAATGAAAAGACTTTAAAGGCACTCATGTCTTCGCTTAGACAACCGGAAGGAAGCAATAGATGCAAACAGCGGAGGCGACCACGGCTCAAAATCTCTTAAAATGCGATCGGATATTAAAGATGGATGCAAGAGGAGTCAGACTTCATGAGGCTTACAGGATATTGTCTTGCGGATCATCGACTTCCGCAGGTATCGTCCTCCACGGCGGATTCGCTGGGGCGAACTTTAAGAGGTTTTTCACCATATCCGCCTCCTGTTCTTCAGCTTTAAAGATAGCCTCGTACCTTTAAAGTCTACTTGGCGGGCGGGGGAGTTGCCTGTACCGGCGCTTCTCCGGCGGTTTGCGCAAAAGGAGAGTTCGGGAAGTTCTTCTTCAGTTCCTCGCTCTTTCTCGCGGACTCCTCGGTCTTACCCATTGAGGCGAGGATCTTCGCGGACTGGGCAAGTGCGAGGTCCTTGAGCGTGTCCGTCCTGGAATTCGCAAGGGAATCGAGAAGCTTGAGGGCGCCGTCCCTGTCGCCCTTCCTGAGGCTGATTACCGCCATCTTGTACGTAGAGAGAGGGATAAACCGTTCATCGTCGGGAAACCGCTGGTTCAGTTCCTTCAGTGCCTTCAGGGCATCGTCGTATTTTCCCATGTCATAATAGCAGTCCGCGATATAGAAAAGCGGATATGCCGATTTCCGCGCGTCGTACGCCTCCTTGAACTTCTCCAGAGCCTTCTGGTACTGGTCCGCCTGCGGGAGAGGCTGCTTCTGATGGAGCCCGTAATATATCTGATAGGCCTCATATTCGAGGGTGTCCGCCTTTGTGTTCATGTGTGAGCGGTATATAAAGAAGCCGGCGATAAGAATAATGATTGCGGCAGATCCGATGAACACGGGCAGGAGAGATTTCTGCCTTCGGGCAATCGACTCCCTTGCGTGGTGGATGATCGACTTGACGTCTTCTTCTTTTCGTGCGGGCTTTGCGACCTTCTTCTTGATTGCCTTCGGCATTAATTCCCCCTTAGCGCTTTCTCAACGAGTAGTCGTGCATTTTCGAATATCGATTCGATTCTGTTTTCGTCTATGCCGGCCGCAAGGAGTATCGTCCTCGCGGTCTCCCTGGTAATCAGATCTCCCGGGGCGTGGGAATCGGTGTTGATCGTGAGCGATACCCCGAACTTGACCGCCTCCCGCGCAACGTACCCGTTGGAGAGAGAATGGCCCTTCCGGGAGGTTATCTCGAGCACTACCCCTTTCTCCTTCGCAAAAAGTACGTCCTCTGTGGCGATCAGCCCCGGATGGGAGATGATGTCCGCCCCGGCTTCGATCGCCGCCCTGTTCGTCCCTGTCGTCACCGGCTCGGCAATCGTCTCTCCGTGAACAATGACCATCCGCGCGCCGAGCGAACGGGCTTCTTTCACCAGGTCCGGGATAAGCGCCGGGGGCACGTGAGTTATCTCCGCGCCGGGAATCACCTCGAGAGGAACGTGCTCCCTGAGCTTCTTCAGGGCATGGACGAGCCGGGGCACCACAAAATCTATATTCGACTGGTCCACGTGGTCCGTGAGGGCAATGGCGCTGTAGCCGTGCGCCGCCGCCCGCCTCACGAGTTCCGCCGGCAGGAGTTCTCCATCGCTCAGTATGGTGTGCGTGTGGAGGTCGATCATCCTAAAAAGATACCGTAAATGATGACAAAATGTAAAGCGTCACCACAGACGGAAGGCAGAGTGCACGAAGAACGCATCGTCGTCCCGATGCGCCCTTTGCACCGCGCTCCGCGTACGCACGGCGAAAGAGTGCTTGACCCCTGCCCGTCCGATTCACTACAATAGGCGTATGCGAAAAGACAAAACGATATTCGAAATGCAGTCCGAGGTCTGTAAAACTCTTGGGAGTCCGAAGAGGATCGAGATACTCAATGCCCTGAAGAACGGCGAAAAGACGGTGAGCGAGCTCGTCGAGATCCTCGGCGTGCCCAAGGCGAATGTGTCGCAGCACCTTGCGGTGATGCGGTACAAGGGGATACTGAAGTCGAGGAGAAAGGGGATCAACATCTACTACAGCGTTGCGAACCAGAAAGTCATCGAGGCCTGCGCGCTTATGAAAGAGGTCCTCATGGAACACATCAAGGAAAGGGGGAAGTTCGCCGAGAGCGCGTCGAAGTCCTGAGTTCCTTTCAGGCCCCTTCCCTGAAATCGGGGGTCAATCCCGGTCCTTCATTTGCCGATCTTCACCTTCCATGCGGTTCCGTCTTTCTTGTCTTCGAGAATAATCCCCTGAGACTCCAGTTCCTTCCGCACGGCGTCGGCCTTTGCCCAGTCCTTGTTCAGCCTCGCATCCTGCCGTTCTTTTATTTTGCCGAGGATCTCTTCTTTCGTATAGGGAATCCGCTTGGTACGCATCAGCGCTTCATACCATTCGCCGGGCCTCCGGGTAAAGAGACTCAGGACGTTGCCGGTGGCACGGAGCTGTTCCCTCGCCTTTGCGGTAAGTTCACGGGCCCTGAGGCCCGAAGGTTTTGTGTCCAGATAACGGTTCACCTCGCGGATGAGCTCGAAAATGTGGCCCAGTGCCTGGGCGGTGTTGAGGTCGTCATCCATGGCGGCCTGAAACTTCTCCATGAACGCGGAAAGGACCTCTTCGAGCGCCCGTTCTTCAGCCGATGTCTTCACCTGGTCTTTCGCCTCGTTCAGGAAATCGTCCATCCTGATCACCGTGGTGTAATAACGGTCGATCGAAGCCTCCGCTTCCCTCAGCGACTCGTCGGAGAACTCGATGGGGCTCCGGTAGTGGGTCGAGAGGAGAAAGAACCTTACGACCTCAGGGTCGAAGGTGTCGAGGATCTCCCGTATGGTGAAGAAGTTCCCGAGTGACTTCGACATCTTCTCTTTATCGATCGTGATAAAACCGTTGTGCACCCAGTATTTCACGAAGGGCTTGCCGGTGTAGGCCTCGGACTGGGCCAGTTCGTTTTCGTGGTGGGGGAAGATGAGGTCTGCGCCTCCGCCATGGATGTCGAAGGTCTCTCCGATATGCTTTATCGACATGGCGGTGCACTCGATGTGCCAGCCCGGCCTGCCCGGTCCCCAGGGGCTGTCCCAGGAGGGCTCTCCTTCCTTTGACGACTTCCAGAGTGCGAAGTCCATGGGGCTTCGCTTCCTCTCGTCCACCTCCACACGGGCGCCTGCGAGCATGTCGTCGATGTCCCGCTTCGAGAGCTTGCCGTACCCGGAGAACTTCTTCACCTCGAAATACACGTCGCCGTCGACACGGTACGCGTATCCCTTGTCGGCAAGGGCCTTCACGATCGCGATCATCTCCGGGATATGTTCAGTCGCCCTCGGTTCGACATCCGCCCTCTCGACGCCAAGCCTGTCCATATCGCGGTAATATTCATCAGTATATTTCTTCGCTACCGCGTCCCATGCGGTACCCTCCTGCTTCGCCCTGTTGATGATCTTGTCGTCGACGTCGGTAAAGTTCCTGACGTATTTGACCTCGAGGCCCCTGAATCCCAGGTATCGTTTCAGCACATCGAAGACGATGGCGCTCCTCGCGTGGCCGATGTGGCAGAGGTCGTAGACCGTCACTCCGCAGGCGTACATCCCGATCCTGCCGGGCGTCAGGGGGACCAGTTCTTCCTTCCTCGCCGTAAGCGTATTGTAGATGCGCATCACTCCTCCTTTTCCTTCGAGTCTCTCTATCCTCTTCTCAAGTTCCGCAATATGTTTTTCGAGCACGTGGATGCATTCCTCGACAGGGTCGGGCATGTACACACGGGTGACGCTCTCGACAGGGCCCTCCTCCATCATCCTCGTGACCTTCTTCTTGACCACCTTTGCGGGAATGCCCACGGCAATGGCATGGTCAGGCACCGGATCGAGCACCACCGCGTTGGCGCCTATCTTCGCATAATCGCCGATCGTGATCGCGCCGAGAATTTTCGCGCCCGTGCCGACGACCACATGGTTTCCGAGCGTCGGATGGCGCTTTCCCTTTTCCTTCCCGGTCCCCCCCAGGGTGACACCCTGATAGAGGACACAGTCTTCTCCGACCTCGGTCGTCTCGCCGATTACCACACCCATACCGTGATCGATAAAAAACCCCGGACCTATCTTCGCCGCAGGATGAATCTCGATGCCGGTGCAGAAACGTGCGATGTGGGAAAAAAGGCGCGGGATCACCGGTATCTTCATGTCCCAGAGGAGATGGTTTATCCGGTGCAGGAATATCGCATGGAACCCCGGATAGGAAAGGACCACTTCCAGTCCGTTCCGCGCTGCCGGGTCATTCCTGAAGACCGCATGGTAATCCTTCTTGATGGTGCCCCAAAAGCCCATAATTAAAGGTATTATACCCGAATTAGGGGGAGTTTTATGAGTCAATGATGAGATCAAGAGTAAAGCGGCCTCTCATCGTATTCTGTCATTCCGCCTTGCCTGTCCCCGATGTTTGGGATCCGGTCACCACGGGCGACTCGCCGAGGCGAGAATCTTTCTTTTTTTCAGAGGGGTCCCTGAGGACTT
>DATJWU010000135.1:0-3595 GCA_035501055.1 Thermodesulfovibrionales bacterium | reverse complement strand
GTCACCCTGCCGTCCTTGTCAATCTTTTCCTGTGCAAAAGGAACCATGACCTCCGGCTGGTTCAGCGCAAAACAACTCAGGAAGACAAAGCATTGCCGCAGGTGATACTGGGCCCTTCCGGAGCCCATCATTCCGGCAGAGGCCCCCATGAGAGCCACCGGCTTATGGTCGAAGGCGTTGTCCCCATAAGGCCGGGAAGCGCAGTCTATGGCGTTTTTCAGGACACCCGGAATCGAATAGTTGTATTCGGGCGTCGCAATGAGGATGGCATCCGCTGCCCTTATCTTTGCTTTAAACTCCTTCACCCTTTCCGCGGGCTGATTTTCCAGATCCTGATTGTAAAGGGGAATTCCCTCAAGATCAAACACCTCGAGTTCGGCGTCTTCAGGAAGGAGTTCCAGGGCAGCCCTTAAGAGAGACCTGTTGTAGGAACCCTTGCGCAGGCTCCCTGCGAACCCTAAAATCCTGCACACCTTTTTCATGCTCATTCCTCCACTGGATTCTAATCCGGAAACGAGGGATCAGGAAGATTCCTTCATAAGCAGAATCGTCTTTCTCGGTGCCGGGATCTCGATCTTCTTCTCCTGGAGACTTTCCAGCAGGGATTGGTATAATTCGGCCTGCGCAACCACAAAATCATCGACGTTCACCCAGGGCTTGATCGAGAGGGTGATGAATGAATCCCCCAGTGATGCAATGCCCGTAACCGCTGCAGGCTCTTTGAGTACGCGGGAGTTCTGCTGCAGAACCTTGCCGACTATGGCGCGGGCCAGAATGAGGTCTGCGCCGTAGGCTATGCCGACAGACAGATCAAGCTGCCGGATTTTGCCGTAATTATGCAGGATCTCTCCCACGATCTTCCGGTTAGGCACAAACACGCGGGAGTTGTCTGCATGAAGCAGGGTGGTCGAGAACAGCGTGATATCAGTCACCTGTCCGTATACACCGAGGAGCTCAATGTAGTCGCCGACGGTAAAAGGCTTTGTAAGAATAATGGTCAGCCCGGCAACGAGATTGCCGAGCAGCCCCTGCATGGCAAGACTCGCCCCGACTCCGGCGACTCCGATCCCTGCGATGAGCGGCGTGATCTGAATACCCATCTGACCGAGCGCCATGATCCCCACAAAGGCGATGATAAGGAGATTGACGACCCTGACGATGAGGCTGACGACCGGCGCGTCAAAGGCCTTCTTGGTGAGCCAGCGCTTCACGATGTTGCCGGTCCAGCGGGCAAGAAGCAGCCCGCCCGCCATCAGGACAATGGCAGCAAGGATCTGAATGCCGTGCTCAACAAAATAGAGGATGATCTTGTCTGCCAGGTCAGGTGATTTCAGACTTGATGCGGTTACGTTTGCCATGCTTTGCCGTCCCTTAAAAAAGGATAGCATGGGAACGCTGCTTTTACAATGATTGATCGGCGTGCTGAGGAGACTACTCCGTACTCTTCCTTATTCCCTCTCCGATCACCTTCAAAAGCTGTTCGAGATTTTCGGTGCTGATCGCAAGCGGAGGCATGATCACCACGACATTTCCCAGAGGCCTTATCAGTACGCCTCGTTCCTTTGCGTGATGGCAGACCCGCCACCCCATCCTGTCTTCCCATGGATAAGGTTCTTTTGTCGCTTTGTGCTTCACGAGCTCTATGCCGGCCATGAGCCCTTTGCTCCGCACGTTTCCGACACGGTCATGGCCCGAGATATCTGCAAGGAACGAGTCGAGCATCGCGATTTTGGGTCCGAGCGCCTTGAGGATACTGTCCCTTTCGAAGAGGTCGAGACAGGCGAGGGCCGCAGCGCAACCGAGAGGGTTCCCTGTGTATGAATGGCCGTGAAATAATGTCTTGAGGTCCCTGAACTCACCCAGAAAGGCCTGATAAATCTCCTCAGTCGCGACAGTCACGGCAAGCGGCAGATACCCGCCCGTAATGCCTTTTGACAGACAGAGGATATCCGGCGCCAACTCCTCGTGCGCGCACGCGAACATCTTTCCTGTCCTGCCGAAGCCTGTCGCGACTTCATCGGCAATCATGAGCACGTCGTATTTCGTGCATAGTTCCCTCACGCCTTTCAGATATCCCGGAGGGGAGACGATCATTCCTCCTGCTGCCTGAACAATCGGCTCGATGATCACCGCGGCGATCGTCCCGGCGTTCTCCGCGAGTATACCCTCCATCTTCCGCAGACAGGCGAGGCCGCAGTCGGGATAGGTCAGGTCCAATGCACACCGGTAACAGTGGGGCGACGGGGCCCTGTAGGTCTTAAAGAGAAGGGGACTGAACACCTTATGAAAGATATCGATTCCGCCCACACTCACCGCGCCGAGGGTGTCACCGTGATAAGCGTTGGTGAGAGAGACAAAGGCGGTCCGTCGCTCTTGTCCCCTGTGGATCCAATACTGGAACGCCATCTTCAGGGCAACCTCGACTGCAGTGGAGCCGTTGTCGGAATAGAAGACCTTGTTCGGTGATGAGTGATGAGTGTTGAGTGTTGAATTTATGCACTGCACAAGCCGTTCGGCCAACCGTATTGCCGGCACATTGCTGAGGCCGAGCATCGTGCTGTGGGCAACATGGTCCAACTGTGCCTTGATCGCATCGTCTATCTCTTTCTTCCTGTGGCCGTGGATATTGACCCAGAGCGATGAGACGCCGTCGAGATACCAGTTCCCGTAAATGTCTTTGAGAAAGCAGTCTTTCCCTTCCGAAATAATGACCGGCTTCTCCGCCACCCAATCTTTCATCTGGGTAAAAGGGTGCCAGACATACTGCCTGTCAATGTCTTCGAGATTTCTGTTCTCTTCGTGTATGCCCATCCTGTATCCTACCGTCCTTTGGTAAGGAAGACGAGTGCGCCAAAAAGCCTTGCATCGCGATACCCTGAGTGATGGCCGACAACCTTCGCGACGTCGTCATAGAGTCAATCCGGGACAATTCCTTCAGATCACGGATTACAGAATGTCATCGCATGTGCAAGGTCTTTTTGGTGAGTTCGCCTTTAAATAGCTTTTTAGAATATCTTCACATCTTCCCGACACGCTTCTTCGCGAGTTCGATAAAGCCCAATATCTTGAGATCGATATAGTCCCCTCTCTCCGCGAAGCGCGACAGTTCCTGGTCCACGCGGTCAAGCGATATTTCCAGGACCTCAATATCTTCTGTCTCGTCCCTCCCCTGAACGCCCGTGAACCGGAGACCCTTCGCGAGATACACGCTCAGCAACTCGTTCGACGAGCCGCTCGAGAGCGGACCCTGTGCAAGAAATATCATTTCCTCCGGTTCGTATCCTGTCTCCTCGAGAAGCTCACGCCGCGCAGCCTCCTCAAGCCTCTCCCCTTTGTCATTGAGGCCTGCAGGAAACTCGATGACATAGTTGTTCACCGCCGGCCTGAATTGCCTGATGAGGATGACTTCGCCGCTGCCGGTCATAGGGACGATGGCCACAATGCCTTCGCAATTGACCCGTTCGACGGTCTCCCATTGTCTCAAAGCACCTTCGGAATCACGGTATGTGACGCTCACTCCCCTGAGGAATTTCCCTTCCCATACCGTCTCTTTCTTCGTTATCTCGTACATTTCCTGGACCGCCTTACATTGTGT
>DATJWU010000134.1:0-5575 GCA_035501055.1 Thermodesulfovibrionales bacterium | reverse complement strand
TCGGTCGAATGCTTCATAGCCCCCAGCATGTTTCTTCTGAATAAGCACCGCGAGTTCGGCTTTGATCCGGAAAAGTTCGTGCATATCCCGAATCCGATTGACGCGACCGGGCTCACCGCACGCGGTGAAACGGGCGGATATCTGTTTTATTTCGGAAGGCTCTCGCGAGAAAAAGGGATCCGTACGCTTATCAGCGCCTATGGCATGCTGAAGACCGATGTCCCGCTCTATATTGCAGGGGAAGGCGCAGAGCGGGAAGCTGCGGAGGACATGGCGGCGCACCAGCGCGGCGGACAAATCAGATTTTTGGGATATCTGAAGGCCTCGCCTCTCGGCAAGGCAATAGAGCTGTCGAGGGCCGTCATACTCCCGTCCGAATGCTATGAGAACGCGCCCATGGCCATTCTTGAATCCTTCATCCGCGGCAAGCCCGTGATCGGCGCGAGGATCGGGGGCATTCCGGAGATGATCGACGACGGTGTCAATGGGTACCTCTTCGAGCCGGGTAATCCGGAAGATTTGAAACGGAAGATTGAAGTAATCCTCGGCCTGAACGGGGACCGCCTCATGGAGATGGGGAGGGCGGCCAGGTCCAAGGTCGAGCGGGAGTACAGCGCGCGGTCTCATTATGAGCGACTGATGCAGGCGTATGGGAAGGCGCTGGGGGCATGAGGATAGCCTACATCGCAGTGAAGGGTATGCCCATCGGAGGCGGGGTGGAAAAAGTCACGGAAGAACTCGGCTCCCGCCTCGTCGCCAAAGGCCACACCGTGACTGTATACTCCAGCCGGGACTACGGGACAGCGGATGGCATTTACAAGGGCATGCAAATAAGAACCGTCCCCTCGGTGAACACCAGGGCACTCCACAAATTGTCCATCTGCGGGAACGCGACATTGGATGTGCTGCGCCGGCGCAATGCAGATCTTGTCCACGTCCACGCGGTCGGACCCTCGCTCTTTTCGATATTTCCCCGGATGAGAGGCATCCCGACGGTGGTCCAGACCCACGGACTCGAGTGGAAAAGGGACAAATGGGGCCTGATCGGGAAGACGTTCCTGCGGCTGTCGGATTACAGCGTGGCGTACTTCCCCACCAAAGCCACATCCGTCTCAAAAGTGCAGAAGACCTACTTCGAGAGAAAATTCGGCCGCGAAGTGGTCTATATACCGAACGGCGTGAGTCCGGTAGCCCAGCGACCGCCGCAGTGGATTCTCGAACAAGGGCTTTTGCCGGACCGATATATCCTGTTTGCCGCACGCCTCGTGCCCGAAAAGGGAGCTCACTTTCTGATCGAGGCGTTTCGGGGAATAAAGACGGACATGAAGCTCGTCATTGCCGGCGATGCTGCGCACGCGGAAACGTACAAGGCCCGACTCAGAACCCTGGCCGGTGATGACCGCAGGATCGTTTTCCCCGGCTTTGTGACAGGGGCGCCCCTTGAAGAGCTCTTCAGCTGCGCCTATCTGTTCTGCCTCCCCTCTACGCTGGAGGGCCTCCCGGTGGCGCTGCTGGAGGCGATGAATTACGGGAACTGTTGCCTGTCCAGTGACATACCTGAAAATCTGGAAGCAGTGGAAGATCACGGGTATACGTTCCGGAACCGCGATGCTGCCGATCTCAGGCGCAGCCTGACGGACCTGATCGGCCATCCTCATAAGGTGTATGAAAAGAAGGAAGACGCCCGGGAGTATGTCCTCCAAAACTACTCGTGGGACACGGTGGCGGATCAGATGGAGGCACTGTATCGCTGCCTGACAGGATATACGCAAGGCGTGCGAACGCCAGGACGCATGACTCACACGAGGTGATTATGGACGGAATTCTGGCAGTAACCTACCGGTGCAACAGCCGTTGCATCATGTGCAATACGTGGCAATTTCCGAGTGAAAGGGAAAGAGAGTTGCGACCATCCGACCTGGAGACGCTGCCCGCAATGACCAGGCTCAATATCACCGGTGGAGAGCCTTTTCTCAAAGACGACCTGAGCGACATTCTGGAAGCAGTCAAGAAAAAGGCAAAACGCGTCGTCATCAGCACGAACGGTTTTTTGACAAGAAAGACCCTTGACGTGATGGCGCATCATCGCGATGTGGGCATCAGAATCAGTTTTGACGGCATAGGGGAGACCCATGACCGGGTAAGGGGGGTCAAGAAAGCCCATGAGCGGGCGCTCGAGACACTGAAGGGACTGAAAGAACTCGGTATCAGGGATCTCGGAATCGCCGTAACCATATCCGACCAAAACGCTAAAGACCTGGTGCCCCTGTTCGAACTCGCCGGGGAACACCGCGTGGAGCTGGCGACCGCGATTCTGCACAACGCCTATTATTTTCATAAGGACGACAATGAGATACTGAATACACAACTGGTCGAAGCAGAAATAATGAATCTTATAAGAACATACCTGAAGTCCCCGCACCCGAAAGACTGGTTTCGCGCGTACTTCACCAGAGGGATTATCGATCACATGCACGGGAAACCCCGTGATCTTAGGTGTACCATGGCTACGGATTCTTTCTTCATCGATCCCTACGGCAGTGTCCGGCCCTGTAATGTCATGAATTATCCCTTCGGCAACATCAGGGAAAGCTCTTTTGCAGAGATATGGAAGAGCGAGCGCGCCGCAGAAGCAAGACGGAGGGTAAGCATTTGCAGTCAGAACTGCTGGATGATCGGGAGTGTGGGGCACCTCATGAGAAAGAAGATCTGGGTCCCTTTGATCTGGATCGCGCGGAACAAAGGAAGCCGCAAGAAGGAGGTCGGTGCATGAACAAGCTGCTTCACCGCATCGGGGACACCAGGACCCAGATCGTCTCTCTGGTGGTGCTCTTTATTGCCGCCTATTGGGTCCCCCTCAGGTCAATGGTGGTGACCTGGAGGGACAATGAGGACTATTCCTATGGGTTCATGATCCCCCTGGTGTCCGCCTATCTGCTTTGGGAGAACCGGAAGAACCTGACCGAAATCCCGGTCAGGAGTGCATGGAAAAGTCTTCCTGTCCTGCTCTTGTTCACCCTGATCTCCCTCTACGGGATTCTCGGCTCCAGCGGAAATGTTTCCATGCCATCCGTGCCTATCCTGATCATGCTGCTCGCCCTCTTCTGTTTCGGCGTCGAGGCGGTCAGGCGCCTGATGCTGCCGCTGGGGTTTCTTGTCTTCATGGTCCCTGTTCCCGCAGTTATCGAGCGCTATCTCGGGTTGCATCTCAAGGCACTGTCGACCAGGCTTGGAGGCGCGTTCATCGCCCTCTGCAACATACCGGTCAATGTAAGCGGAAACATCATCGATCTCGGCGTGACGCAGCTGCAGGTCGTTGACGCCTGCAGCGGCATGCGGTATATCTTCCCGCTGCTTGCCTTGGGGTTCCTCTATGTGCACTTCTTCGAACGGGTGCTATGGAAACGGGCGGTCTGTGTGACGGCGACCATTCCTCTGGGCATCCTCTTCAATGCGCTGAGGATCGGAATCACAGGGGTGCTTACGGACAGGTTCGGCCCTGGAATGGCGCAGGGCTTCTTTCACGACCTGTCGGGCTGGGCGGTCTTCGTGTTCGCCTTTGTCATGCTCTTCGCGCTCAGTCAGGTCCTGAAAATCTTTCCGCCCAGTGAGCCGGCAGGCAGGAAGCCGGAAGGCGATCCTGTGACGTCACCCGGGCGAGGGTCGACAACGCCTGCTTTCCTCGTTTCTGTCGCTGTCCTCGTGACGGTCGCTGCGCTCAGTCTGAGCACGAGCACCCTGCCGGCAGTGACGATAGATGGGGGCATACAGCGTTTCCCTTTGTCCATCGGCGAATGGAAGGGAAGGAGTGAGATCGTAGATCCTGATATCATCAAGGGGTCGGGCGCAGAAGAGGCATTTAGCGGTTATTTTATGAATGGATCGGGTGGTGAAATATCCCTGTACCTGGGCTACCGGAGCACGGCGTTTCTCTCTAACGAAAATTTCTTTCACAGTCCTACCGCCTGCCTGCCATCGTCAGGATGGACGGAGCGGGAGGTAAAGAGGAGAACAATCGGAAATGTGCCCTATTTTCATAACCTGAATGTAACCCAGATGGTGATCGAAAAGGGGGGGGCACGACAGCTCGTGTACTTCTGGTTTCAGACCAAGGACGAAGCGACGCATGACAAGAACATCAATCGTTTTCATTTGTCCCTCCATGCGCTTCGGAGAGATAACACGTACGACCTGTTCATGCGCCCCATAACGCCGGTCGGTTCTACGGAAAGAATAGAGGACGCAGAAGCACGGATGGATGGGTTTGTGAGGGCGCTGATGCCGGTGGTCTTTGAATTCCTGAAGGAGAAGCGCGCAACACCTTAAAGTTTCTGCCCCCATGCTGTATCTCTCCACAATACTGCTTTCGGTGTTCATTACGGTGAGCCTGATACCCATCATGATCAGGCTGGCGAACCGGTATCAGATGGTGGACGTTCCGAACCCCCGGAAGGTCCATGTCCACCCCGTACCCAGGGTCGGCGGAATTGCAATGGCCGTCGGCGCGCTTATTCCGGTCGTCCTTTGGACACAGTCCGATCAATTCGTAAGGGCCTTCATCGCGTCGACAGGCATACTCGTGCTGTTCGGGTTCGCTGATGATATGAAGGGGCTTGGGTACAAGGCAAAATTTAGCGGCCAGATCCTTGCGGCACTCATCGTGGTGGTCTACGGTGGCGTCAGGATCGACTCTCTTGGGAGCCTGCTGCCAGGTGCACTGCAGATGCCGGCGTGGTTCTCTCTTGTTTTCTCCCTGGTGGCGATCGTCGGGGTCACCAACGCCGTCAATCTGGCCGATGGTCTTGACGGACTTGCCGGCGGCATTTCCCTTCTCGTGCTATGCTGCATCGGGTATCTTGCCTACCTGCAGGAAAGTAATACGGTTGTCCTTCTCTCCCTGGCGCTGGCGGGTGCGATCTTCGGATTCCTCCGCTATAACACCCACCCCGCCAACATCTTCATGGGCGATACGGGCAGCCAGCTTCTGGGGTTTTCGGCGGCGGTGCTCGCCGTGAAGACCACCCAGGGCGATTCTCCGTTCAGTCCTGTGCTGCCGCTTATCATCCTCGGATTTCCTGTTCTCGACACACTGACGGTCATAGTGGAAAGAGTGAGAGAGGGCCGGTCCCCTTTCTCTCCGGATAAGAACCACTTTCATCACCGGCTGATGCGGATTGGACTCTCCCATACGGAGGCGGTCTTTGCCATTTATCTGGTCCAGGCGGTGATGATCGTCTCGGTCATTCTCTTCAAGTACTACTCCGATTGGACACTGGCGGTGTCCTACGCAGTCTTCTCGGCCCTTTTCATCGGCGCCTTCGTCTTTGCGGACAAGACAGGGTACCGGTTCGCGTGGTATCCATTGATCGATCGCGTGGTCAAGGGCAGATTGCGGAAGATCAGAGACGACAACTGGATCATCAGAATATCCTTTGCCCTGTCGAAGGTGATCATTCCTTCCCTCCTTCTGGTTTCCTGTCTCCTCCCCTCACACGTCCCGGGATATATCTCAGGTGTTGCCTGCTGCTTCAGTGTGATCATCCTCGCGGCCCGGGTGTTCGCCAGGAACCATATG
>DATJWU010000133.1:0-3881 GCA_035501055.1 Thermodesulfovibrionales bacterium | reverse complement strand
AGCCTCATTTTTTGCAAAATACCTGAATAACAGGACCGTCACGATACCTTCGATAATGCTGAACAGGAGCATATGCTCCAGTGCCATGGCAGGAAGAGCGACTGACAGGGGATACGGCGCATAGAGGGGTCTGCCGTCCGGCCCGGCCGCGATCATGGGTTGTATCCCGAATTCAAGACCCGTGACTATTGCGGCAAGGGAAAGCCCGACATACCCTGAAAGAAAGGCCGCAATGGACAGCCTTGCACCGCTGACAGCGTTCCCTCTTATGAGCTTAAACACCCAGTAAGATACAAAGGGCATTACCACCGCCATGTTGAAACAGTTGGCTCCCAGCGCGGTTATCCCGCCGTCACCGAATACAATAGCCTGAATGATCAGGCAGACCGACACTGCAATCACCGCGGTCCACGGGCCCAAAAGAATCGCAATAATTCCGGCGCCGACCGCATGGCCTGTGGTCCCACCGGGTACCGGGATATTGAACATCATAATGAGGAAAGAGAAAGCCGCTGCCATCGCCAGATAGGGAATGTGCCTCACCGAAAGCTCTTTCCTGATCTTCTTCAGGGCCACAGACCAGAAGACAAAGGAGGCCCCGTAAAGAGGTACGTATGTCTGGGGACTCAGGTAGCCGTCAGGGATATGCACTTAAAACCTCCAGGTGATACCGCCACGGACCGCGACGTCCGGCTCGGCTTTGGTCAGGCCGCCTCTTATGCCCAGGCCAAGATCGAGATTCTCTCTCAGCGACCAGATTATACCGCCGAGAACGTACGCCGGCGGCGTCTTCGAAAAACTCTCATTGTTTGTTTCGACGCCGACATCCGCCACGAGTTTCAGGTCCTTCATCACATCCACCGTCGCGGCAAACGACGCACGCCATATGTCCTTGCGATCATCCTCTTTGTTCTCATTCCTGATATAGGCCAGATTGAGATGAAATGCCCAGGGGTTCATCTTCTTAGAGGCGATGACAAAGAGGCGATAGGTCATCCTCCCTGTGCCGAGGCCTTTTTCATCGCTCCCCGTGGGGATGGTGAATCCAGGCTTCAGTGCGAAACTGAAGCCGTTCTTTTCATAAAACCTCCACTTCGTCTCGATCAACACGTCACCGAGCCCGTCGGCTTTCTCCATCGACGCGGGACCCTCCGCGCGCCAGGATTCATAGGGAACGGTGAGGATGAGGTCCACAGGGTTGAGTATCCCGTACGTCAAGGTCGCCGAAAAGGTGCTGTTCTTGTTCGTGAAGGCCTCGTCTCTGTCGCTTGCATATTCTCCAAAGAACTCCAGCTGAAACTTCCCCTTGCCCTGTGTGCCGGTATCATCGGTGATGAGGGGAATGGCCGCAAAGGAATCCTGTGCCCACCACAGGAAGGAGCACAGAAAGACCGAACAGAGCGCTCCCGGAAGCGCCCGGTTCGTCAATTTCTTCCCGCACAACCTCTGCATCATGGATGAAGCCTCCTTATGAGTACTACGAAAACGGTATTAGTGCTACCAATGAAGCCAAAAAAATTACTTCAGATGTTTCCCCGTCGTCGTCACCGAAAGCTTCCCGTGCTTCACCCCTTTTGTGCCGATGAGTCTGTCGGCGATCGCCTTGAGGTCTTTCGCCTTTCCTCTCACCACAATCACCTCAAGGCAGTTGTGCTCGTCGAGGTGTATGTGCATCGAGGAAATAATCGAATCGTAATAACTATGCTGGAGGTCCGTGAGGGTGTCGGTCAACTCCCGCTTGTCATGGGAATAGACGATGGTAATGGTCCCTACGGTCTCCAGGGTGGCAGACTCCCATTCTTCGCTGACGAGCGTGTCCCTTATGAGGTCCCTGATCGCCTCACTCCGGTTCGAATAGCTCTTTCTCCTGATGAGGTTATCAAACCTCTCAAGGAGGGAGTTTTCAAGCGATATGCCAAATCTGATGACAGCCATAGTATTACGATGCTACTTATTGTGCTACAGTATCATCTCCCCTTCCTGTCTGTCAAGATCAGGGAAATCCCTGTTTTCCGGCACAAGTGAGAAGGGCAACAGTGCAACAGGAGAGCCATTCTCAAACTCCATCTTTTACGGGGCTTAGTCGGCTGGACCGTGAGATAGGGGATTCTCTGTTCACTGTCCGTTTTCATCTTGCAGTCTGAATGTTATCGGGACCTCTATGGCGCCCTTCACGTGAGGGAAAGGCGCCGCTTTGGTTATGATATCGCGGGCTGCAGAATCGAGGAGGGTAAAACCGGCGCTCCGTATGATCCTGACGTCCCGGGGCAGCCCCTTTGTGTCGATCGCGAACTGGACAATAACAGTGCCCTCCTGTTTCCTTTTTCGGGCGAGGGGAGGGTATATTTTTGTCCGCTCAATCAGTTCCTGTATCCGTCGTATGTAATCCTCATTGCCGCCTTCCGAGCCGCGCGAGGCCCCTGAATCGCCAGCCTTGTTATAGAGCGAAACTCCCGTGCCGTCTTTTTCCCTTCCTCCATCCCCGCTGCCCGAGTGCCCTTCAGACGCTGTGGACGGCAGACCCTGTTCCCTATCGGAAGCCATACTTTTCACCTGAACCGCGAGAGCGGCTGAAGGCTGCTCCACGGTTTCTTCATTCTGTTGAGTATTCCGGACGGCGGCGAGGTCGCGTCTGCCCTCAGAGGGCGGATTGACCTGATCGCCGGGTCTTCTCAGAGATCCGGGTCTCTGGAGGTTCTTTCTTTCCTCTTTTGCCGCCCGCCCCGCAGCCCCTCTTTCTGCCCGACCCGGGGGGGGACGCACGTCCTGACCGGCCTCTATCTTTACCATTAATATCCGTTCCTTAGGCGGCAAGTGAGTGACCGACAGTGTGGCCGCGCAGAATACAAGCGAATGGAGCAAGAACGATATGAGCAAGGTCCTTTTGATGTACATGTTCTTAAAAGGTTGCTCTGATACCTCCAGAAACTGACGTCCCTTTTGTCCCGTAACTGACTACTTCCTCGTAATGGGCATTGAAGAGATTCTCGATCCGGGCAAAAAGAGAGATAACCTTTGAGACCTTGCAGGTGCCACTCAGGTTAACGAGCGAATACGGCGCCATTTTGTTTCCTGTCGCAGCGTCACTGGAGGAGTTGTATCGACTCCCGACATAAATGTAATCCGCAAGCAGGGAAATGCTCGAAGCTGCATAGCCGACGCTGAAGACGAACTTGTTTTGCGGTCTCAGGATCAGCGGTAAGCCCGTATCCTCGTCTTTTGCATCGAGATAGGTATACCCTGTCTTCAGGGAGACGGCGTCGGTAACCTGGTATGAGGCAGTCGCCTCAACGCCCTTGACTGAAGCGCTTGCGATGTTGACAGCGGTGAAGGTGAGAGGGTCGGCCTCTATCAGGTTTGTATAGTCAGTGCTGAAATAGCTGAGGGCCAGTTGCAGTTTTTTCTGGAAAAAAGACTTTGCAATTCCCACCTCAAAGGATTTTGACTCCTCAGGCTTCAGATTCGGATTTCCATAGAAAGGGTAGAAGAGGTCGTTCAGCGTCGGCACCCTGAAGCCGGTCGCGTAACTCGTCCTGAACGTTGCATCGATCTCCTTCATAATATAGGCGGCACCAACCTTGTATGTAGTCTTGCTGCCCACAGTATCGTAGTCGTCATATCTCAGGCCGGCATTTATGATAAGACTGTCCTTGAAGAGTTTCAGTTTCCCGTTCAGGTAAGCGGCCCTGTCCTTGACGCCCTCCTGGAAATTGCCGGTATTGTCTGTGCTTTCGTGCTCGTAGGTGAGACCTCCGGTAAGCGTAAAGGCATCGGCGAGGTAAAGGTTGTTCTGCCAGTCTACAACCTGTCTCTTGTCGAACACATCGGCATTATTATACTGCACCGCAGGGTCTCTGAACTTGAGGAGATCACCGTAATCT
>DATJWU010000132.1:0-4268 GCA_035501055.1 Thermodesulfovibrionales bacterium | reverse complement strand
TAGTGGTGTGATGAGAATCCCGCCGGTCTCGGTCTGCCACCAGGTGTCGACGATCGGGAGCTTCTCCTTACCGACATGGACGTGATACCACATCCAGGCCTCGGGGTTTATCGGCTCACCGACCGTCCCCAGCAGCCGCAGGGAGGAGAGGTCATGCTTGTTCACCCAGCCTTCACCCTCTCTCATCAGTGCCCTGATGGCGGTCGGGGCGGTGTAGAAGATGTTCACCTGGTGCTTGTCGCAGATGTCCCAGAACCGTCCGGCATTCGGATAGGTCGGCACACCCTCGAACATCAGGCTTGTGGCGCCGGCCGAAAGGGGGCCGTAGACGATGTAGCTGTGTCCGGTGACCCATCCGATGTCTGCCGTACAGAAGTGGATATCCTCCTCATGGTAATCGAAGATCCACTTGAAGGTAAGGTTGACGTAAATGAGATATCCTCCCGTGGTATGGAGAACTCCCTTCGGCTTCCCGGTTGACCCTGACGTGTAGAGGATGAACAGCGGGTCTTCAGCGTCCATCGGCTCCGGCTCACAGAAGTTCGCGATATCCGGCGCAGACATCTCGGTGTGCCAGTATAAATCCCTGCCGGTTTGCATATTCACCTGGGCGCACGTCCTCGCCACGACAATGACTTTCTCCACCGAGGGACATTCATTAAGCGCCTCATCGGCATTGGCCTTGAGCGGGACAAACTTTCCCGCCCTCGCGCCTCCGTCGGAGGTAATGAGGAATTTGGACTTGCAGTCCTGGATCCTGTCCTTCAGGGACTGTGCGCTGAATCCGCCGAATACGATGCTGTGGATCGCGCCGATCCGGGAACAGGCGAGCATCGAGATCGCGAGCTCCGGTATCATCGGGAGATAAATCGTGACCCTGTCGCCTTTCTTTACGCCGTGCTTCTTAAGCACATTGGCAAAGCGGTTCACCTCATGATACATCTGCTGATAGGTATACGTCTTGTAGCTTCCGTCATCCGCTTCCCAGATGATCGCCGCCTTGTTCCTCGTAGGTGTGTTGATATATCTGTCGAGGCAGTTATAGGAGACGTTTATTTTGCCGCCCTTGAACCATTTGATCTCGGGCTTCTCGAAGTTGTATTCGAGGACCTTGTCCCACTTCTTGAACCAGGTGAGATTCTTCTCGGCCATCTCTGCCCAGAAGCCTTCCATGTCTTCGACGGACCTCTTGTAGAGTTTTTCGTAGTCGGCGATACTCCTGATGTGGGCCCTTTCGCTGAATGCCTTTGATGGCGGAAATGTCCTGTTTTCCGCCATCAAAACGCTGATGCTCTTCTCCGACATTCCTGACCTCCTGTGTAATTTTTTTATCAACTTTTGAAAGATCAGAAGCCAGAAGTCCCGGCAGGGCATTCCCGCCGGAATCTTCTGACTCCTGATACGCTCTTAAGGTTAACGTGACCGCGGATTAATCTTCCGCGCCTATTCCTATATACTCCCTGAGTTTCTGTCCCTCGTACTTTGCCTCGGCTACCTTATCCGGGGCCATGAGGGATACGAGTATGCCGATAATAAACGCCGCTGCCATCGAATAGATTCCGGGATTTTTCAGCGGGAAGATCGGCTTCGGCATATTCGCCTTTGCCGCCTTCACCTGCGGCTCTGCAGCCTTCTTTGCTGCGGCGATTGACGCATCGATCTCCGTCAGCTTTGCTGCTTCAAGGCCGGGGACCTTCTGCTTTTCGAGTTCGGCAACCTGCGCCTTGGTGGCATCGTCGATCGCTTTCACCTGTTTGTTCACCGCAGCAACCTCATCCTTGTGAATAATGTCGACCCAGATGGTCGGGCCGAGAATAAGGAGCACCGTTGCGACGATCAGGCCGGTGTAAATGCTCGTCACCGCCCCGGCGGTGGTGAATTTCTTCCAGAGGATCGACATCGCAAGGGCAGGGAAATTCGCGCTCGCCGCAATCGAAAAAGTCAAACCAACGAGGAAGGCGACATTCTGCCCCTTGAACAGAATCCCAAGGAGCATCGCCGTAACGCCGAGACCCACTGTGGCGATCTTCGCAACCTTGACCTCGTCTTTTTCCGAGGCCTGGCCTTTTCTTATAACGCCCACGAAGAGGTCATGGGAGAAGGCCGACGCGCCTGCAAGGGTCAGGCCCGAGACAACGGCAAGGATCGTGGCGAAGGCAACAGCAGAGAGGAAGCCGAGGAAGAGGTTGCCGCCGAGGGCCTCTGCAAGGAGAGGTCCTGCCATGTTGCCGCCTTTGTCGATGCCCATGATCACCTTCTGCGTCACGAGGACCGCAGCGCCGAAGCCGATGGTGATGGTGAGGATGTAGAAGTATCCGATGAACCCGGTGGCATAGAAGACCGATTTCCTCGCGGCCTTTGCGTCGGGGACGGTATAGAACCTCATGAGAATATGGGGAAGTCCTGCAGTACCGAACATGAGCGCCAGTCCGAGGGAGAAGGCGTCGACAGGATCGGTCACGAGCCCGCCCGGCTCAAGGAACTTGTTCGTATACATCTTCTCCGCCTGGCCGAAGAGCTCGCCGTAGCTGAAACCGAATTGTGCGAGGGTCAGGATGACGAGGAGCGTTGCGCCGCCGAGCAGCAGGCAGGCCTTGATGATCTGGACCCATGTCGTCGCGATCATGCCGCCGAAAAGGACATAGAGGATCATCAGAGTGCCCGTAACGACCACCGCGAGTTCGAAGGGAAGACCGAACATGAGTTTAATGAGCGTCCCCGCGCCGACCATCTGCGCGATAAGATACGTAAGGACCACGACGATCGAGCCGGCCGCAGCCGCAGCCCGTATCGGCCGCTGGTTCAAACGGTAGGCGACCACATCGGCAAAGGTGTACTTGCCGAGATTCCTGAGGGGCTCAGAGATGAGGAACATGATGATCGGCCAGCCGACAAGCCATCCCACCGAATAAATAATGCCGTCATATCCCTTTGTCGAGACGATACCCGCAATCCCGAGGAAGGAGGCGGCGCTCATGTAGTCGCCGGCGAGGGCGAGGCCGTTCTGGAAGCCCGTAATGCTTCTGCCCGCGGCATAGAAGTCCTTCGTGGTCCTCGTCCTCTTCGCCGCCCAGTACGTGATCCCGAGCGTGCTCAAAACAAACGCGACAAAAAACATTATGGCAGTCGGGTTCGACTGCCCGATCATGGTTTGGGCTGCTTGTGGCATCGTTATCCTCCTATCACCTTTTCTTTGACTTTTTTGACCAGGGTGTCGTACTTATTGTTCGCCCAGAAGATGTAAATGCCGGTAAAGACCCATGAGAAGAGAATCGTGCCGACCGCGATAGGAATGCCGATCGTCGTGGCCTTTCCCTCCGTAAGCTTCTGCGCAAGGAACTGCTTGTTAAAGGCGATCAGGCCTATGAACCCGAAATACAAAACGAGTTCAAGGATCGTGAGAATAACCGATATGACATTCTTCTGACCCGCCAAATCCTTGAAATCCTCATCTTCGAGGATCTCATGCGCTGATTTCTTGACACTGCTCATTCTCTTACCTCCTCTGTCATTTTACTGGCCCGCCAAGGCAGGCCTTGATCCGCTAAAGATTGCACATTCCCATTGACACGCCGGATCTCTCACCTCCTTTTGATGGATTACCTATAGAGAGCAGCTCACCGATGCCGGTGACGCCGCCGGAAACGAGCGTGGGTATAAACCTCTGGAAGATCTGCGCGGTGATAAAGGCGTCCATCGCGGCGTTGTGGGCACCGTTGACGGAAATCCCGAAGTACCCCGCAATCTCAAAAAGGCCCGAATCGCTGAATGCGCAGGGCAGGGGCCGTGCAGATGAATCCCTTTTCCGTATCCACTCGTAGAGGGCGGAGGTATCGACCACCGCATTGCACAACGTTGACCCAAAGACCCTTTTCATCTCCTTGTCGATGAAGGCCAGGTCTATCGAGACGCAGTGGCCCACGATCACGTCATCACCGCAGAACTGCAGGAATTCCCCGAGGACCGTTTTGATGTCGGGTTTCTCATGGACATCGGAGGGCGTGATGCCGTGAATGATGACGCTTTCGGCGGTGAGCGCCGCCTCAGGGTTCACGAGCCGGTAAAAAACATCGTCGAAGTCTATCCGCCCGCCGACCATGCGTATTGCAGCCATCGAGACAATCGAGTCCCTCTTCTCGTCGAGGCCGGTCAGCTCCGTGTCGATCACGACGTAGCTCACCTCCCTGATCGGTCTCTCCTCAATGGTCTTTGCGGCCTTTTTCTTCCTGAAGTTCAGCATTCCCACCGGAATCACCATATTGACAATT
>DATJWU010000131.1:0-5324 GCA_035501055.1 Thermodesulfovibrionales bacterium | reverse complement strand
GCTGGACACCGCAACATACAGGAGATTTGGCATCACCAGCCTAATATTCGCTGTCGCGGGCTTGCTCTGGTTCGTGGTGTGTTTTTCTGCAAAAGAGGCACAATGGTGGAACTCTCTATCGTTCTTTCTGCTGATCTTCCTGTTCTCTGTTGTATCTGGCATTATTGGTCGTAGGAGCATTTGGGGCGTTCTTGGTGTTGTCTTCGGCGGCATAGGATCGTTGGTTGTCGGCTTTCTGCTGTATGTCGGGTAGGAGGAGTAGCTTCGGAAATCCGCAACAGTTTCATTTCTGTGAAAGTGCGGAGTCGTCGGTGCTATGCGCAATTAGAAGAGCGGCTTTTGCGGGGTGCGTGCGCATGGGTAGGAGGGTGGGCGCCATAGTCAGGAAGAGGCGCTTTGCCGAAGGATAGCAGGGGGCTATTGACTTTTTGCAGTAGTACAACTAGTATAATAAGTAATACTTACACAAGAGGTATGACTTATGGAATATATCCTCAAAGTATCACCGAAGGGGCAGGTAGTACTGCCGAAGAAATTAAGGGAAGCCCTCAAAGTGAAAGAGTTGGTATCGATCGAGGTAAAAAATGACACCGGCGTTGTAAAAAAGCCCGAGCTGTCTTCCGACCGTCTTGCCGGCTGCTTCAAGGGGTATGCCGCGAAGAAGAAGGTGTCGGTAAAGAACGCCATCGAAAAAGCGTCGGAGATAGTCGCCCATGAAACTGCCGGAAAAAGTCGTTGATGCGAATGTCATCCTGAGGTTTTTCCTTGAGGATGATGAAGTGCAGTTTGGAAAAGCCAGGTCTTTTGTCCAAAACCTTGAACTGGCGAAAGATGAGGCCCTGATGACGGATATTGTTTTTGCAGAGGTCGTCTGGGTCTTGAACAAAGTTTATGACATACCACGCCCTGAGATTGCGGAGAGATTTTCGCGGCTGATCAACTTCAGGGGGTTGAAAACGGTTTTCGGCAAAGAGCTCTACACGGAGAGCCTGAAGCTCTATGCAAGGCACTCGATGGACATACAGGATATTCTCCTTGCTGCTCTTGCAAGGGACAGGGACTGCAGCATCGTCGCATTCGACAAGTCTGATTTCAGGAAGCTGCAATGCAAATACCACGAACCATAGACAATGACGGGACCTTATCGGCAGAGGGAAAATAGCTGATTTCCGTCGCACAGCACCTCCGGCGTCTTGTGTTAAAATATCAGGATGTCCGTAAAAGAACTGATTATTGAAGGCGCACGACAGAACAACCTCAAGAACATCTCGCTTACGCTCCCGTAACATCAATCAGCTCATCATAGCCGGCAACATCAGTCCGCGACCATACTTCCCGCTGATAGCCGAAAGCGTCGGGGACACTTAATGTTCCTTGCCCGACAGTGACCACGAGGCGGGCGCGATGATCCACTCTGTAAACAAACGGCATGTCCTGTTCCCTTCTACACTAAGGGTACTCTCTTTAGAATTGTTTTCAATGTCAATGCGGCAGGGATGACTGGAAGGCATGCCCAGATTGACAAGGACCACAACTTTTGGTAGTTCTGTAGTGAGAGCCATGAGGAAGGAACAAGACGATAAATCCATATTCACCCTTTACAGCAGTTTCCTTTTCAAAAAGAGCTTTCTTGACTTCTTCCAAAAAATGCGGGTGGACGGCATCGGGGCTGCGAGGAAGTTCTGGGATTCATATCCTTACAAAAACTTCTTTCCCCCGAATGTGACGGATCTGTTTGAACATCTGATCAATTTCTATGCGGATCTTGGTCTCATGCCGAAAGGGCAATACGAGGAACTGCTCGGGGAACAGGAAAGAGCAGAGATTGCGAATAGCTTCTTAAGAGAAACCTTTACGCAACTCGTGCTTCAGCTTTACCTGGAGAGCGGAGAGAGAATGCGGGAAGTATGGAGAAGCGCCATTCACAGGCAGATGGAGACAAACAGGAAGATTGCAGAGAACCTGCTGGGACTCTTCAGCCGTACCATGACCGAGGCGGAGAAACCCTTGAGCACCGGCGGGAAAAGGCAAGAGCTACGCCACAAGTCCGATCTTTCGGTTGAATTCGCCCTGAGTGACTCAGAGGATGCAGCGCTCAAGGGTGTTATCCTCAATTTCAGCGACTCCGGATTATGCGTGAATTCACCTATTCCACTTCATAAGGGACAAAAGATAATCATCAAGGGGTCCATTCCAACGCAGCACCAGGCATACACTGTAAGGTGGGCGGATGCTTTTAGGGCGGGATTGTCTGTATAGGGCAGGTGGCCCAGGAGTGAAAGCACCCCGCAACCTTCCTTCCCTGCTGCGTCCTCGTAAATGTGACGCCATAGTTATTGGGATCTGACCTCGCGGGCATTGCGGAGTTTTTGGGGGAGGCGGCGCGCAAAGGCAGGCGGTGTCCTATGTTAAAATATCAGGATGTCCTTAAAAGAACTGATCATTGAAGGCGCACGGCAGAACAACCTCAAGAACATCTCGCTCACGCTGCCGCACAATAAAGTCATCGCAGTCACCGGCGTGTCCGGATCGGGGAAGTCTTCTCTCGCTTTTGATACGGTCTTTGCCGAGGGGCAGTGGAGGTTTATTGAATCCATTTCGAGCTATGCGAGGATGTTCCTCGAAAAGCTCGACAGGCCCGATGTGGACGCGGTGTATAATATCCGCCCTGCCGTCGCTCTGGAGCAGAAGAACCCTGTCCGGGGGGCACGTTCGACTGTCGGCACTCTGACCGAGATTTACGATTACCTCAGGCTCCTCTATGCCAAAGTCTCGACGCCCTTTTGCCCCCAATGCGGCAGGGAGATCAGGAAGTGGGACACGTCGCAGGTCGTCCGGTCCCTCCTCGAGGGATACTCAGGCAGCAAGGCCGTGATTGTCTTTGAGTCCGCCGAAACCATCGTCGAACTGAAGAAGAGGGGCTTTCACCGGATTATGCTCGATGGGGAAATTGTTGACGTAGAGGAATTAAGTGCGAACAGCGTTGTTCACTCACCACTCAACACTCAGAACTCAAAACTTGATATCGTCCTCGACAGGCTTGTGATTCGTGATGAGCCGAGGCTCTCCGATTCGATCGAAACGGCCTGGAGGGAAGGGAACGAACAGATCAAGGTACTCATCGTCCGCGAGCAGCCGGAACTGCGCAAGGTGCTGCGTTTTTCTGCGGCTCATGCCTGCGAAGAGTGCGGCACCACTCTGCCTGAACCCTCTCCGCTCCTTTTCTCCTTCAACCATCCTGTCGGCGCCTGTCCCGAGTGCAAGGGCTTCGGAAACGTCCTGAAATATGACGAACGACTTTTCGTGCCCGATGCACACCTCTCCCTGTCTGAAGGGGCGATCGAGGTCTGGGAGAAACCCGCCTATACGTGGTGGAGGCGTCAGTTCCTTCAGGGGGCGAAGAAGGCAGGGATGGATGTCCATAAGCCTTTCTCGGGACTGTCACAGGAAGAGAGGCGGATTGTCTTCGAGGGCGGCTCCGGGTTTTACGGGATCAACGATTTTTTTGAAGAACTCGAAAGCAAGCGTTACAAACTCCATGTAAGGGTCTTCCTCAGCAGGTTCCGGAGCGCCGTCACCTGCCCCCGGTGCAGCGGAACGAGGCTGCGGAGCGAGGCCCTCGCCTACAGGATTTCCGGCCGCGACATTGCCGGAGTGTGCGACCTGCCTGTCTCGGGCCTCAAGACCTTCTTCAGGGATATCGATCTCTCACCCTTTCAGAAGGACGTGGCAAAGGAGATCCTGAGACAGATCGGCATGAAGCTCGCGTTCCTCGAACGCGTCGGACTCGACTATCTTGCACTCAGCCGTCAGGGGAGGACCCTCTCCGGGGGTGAGTACCAGCGGATCAGCCTCTCCAACCAGCTCGCGTCCTCCCTTACCGGAACGCTTTACGTGCTTGACGAACCGACGGTAGGGCTCCATGCGCGCGACACCGAGAGAGTGGCAAAGATCCTGTCAGAGCTTTCAAAGATAGGCAACACGGTAATCGTGGTGGAACACGACAAAGGGATTATTCAAGCCGCGGACTGGATCGTGGAACTCGGACCGGGAGGAGGCCATCTGGGTGGAGAGGTCGTGTTTTCAGGGACGATGGAAGACTTCCGGAAAAGCGAAACGCTTACCGCCCGCTATATCAGGGGGTCCGGGAAAAAAGCGCCGGCAGTGGTCGGCAAGAGGCATGCAGTCCGAAAGAAAACGGTTGAGAGGGGAAGGGGCTTTGACGGCCGTCTCACGCTGTATGGTGCAAAAGGGAATAACCTTAAGGACATCGACCTCTCAATTCCTCTTCGGGGACTGACGACGGTCACGGGGGTTTCAGGCTCGGGCAAGAGCAGCCTCGTCGTGGACACGCTTTCCCTCGCGCTTGCGCGGCACTTCGGGATCGAACAGACTTCGCCCCTTCCCTACAGGGATGTCGAAGGGATCGACCTCATCAGGGGGCTGAGGATCATCGACCAGGCGCCGATCGGACGAACACCCCGCTCGAACCCTGTCACCTACCTGAAGGTCTTCGACCATATCAGGAAGCTCTTCGCCGGTCAGCCCGAGGCGAGGGCCCATGGATACAGTCCCGGCTTCTTTTCCTTCAACGTGCCCGGCGGGAGGTGCGAGACCTGCAAGGGGGAGGGGTATCAGAAGCTCGAGATGTATTTCTTTGAAGACGTTTTTGTAAAGTGTGAAGACTGCAACGGGAAGCGGTATGGTCCTGAGGCCCTCAAGGTGACCTATGGAGGCAGGACGGTCGACGACGTGCTCAACATGACGGTAGACGAAGGGATTGGGCTCTTTGCAGACGCCCCGGTCGTGACCGGCGTTTTTTCCCTGATGAAGGAGGTGGGCCTCGGGTATCTCAAGCTCGGTCAGGCCGCCACGACCCTTTCAGGAGGAGAAGCCCAGAGGCTCAAGATATGCGCCGAATTGAGCTCCGGAAAACGGAAGGATGTGCTCTACATCCTCGATGAGCCTACGGTAGGGCTTCACTTCAATGACGTGAAGATGCTCATAGACGTCTTGAAGCGCCTCGCCGACGCAGGCAACACGGTCGTGGTCATCGAACACAATCTCGATCTCATCGCTGCCTCGGACTGGATCGTCGACCTCGGGCCGGAAGGCGGCGACAGGGGCGGCAGGATTGTCTTTGAGGGAACGCCCCAGGGCATCGTCAAATGTGAGGAGTCCTACACCGGAAGGTACCTGAAGTCGGTGATGTGAGATTTCCTCTAGAATTCCTTGAATACTTTCGCGAGTGAATCGCCTGCCACGTGTATCCTGAATTCGTTGAAATACCCGAAGGGCGTGACCATCACGCCGTAGCCCGTTCG
>DATJWU010000130.1:0-10659 GCA_035501055.1 Thermodesulfovibrionales bacterium | reverse complement strand
GGTGTACCAAAAAATACAGGACATCGCGCCGGGGGAACTCGAGTCTAATGAAAATATCAGGATTTTCAGGGGTGCCTTGTCCGCGGAAACCGCGAGGGATTACTTCCGGAAAGGCGAGAAGGTCGTGGCCTCTCTCATCCTGGGACACCACATCGAAAGCCGGCTCAAATCCTTTACCAGTTCCCTGATCGGCAGTTCCTGTCTTACGCTCTTCGACTGTCTTAAGGCGCTGGAAGAGGCCGGACGTATCACCCACTATGCAAAGGGCCTGTTTCAGAACCTGCTGCGGCTGCGCAACAGGGCGATACACGAGCCGACAGTCATCTCTGAAAAGGACTTCGATGCCGCCATCAAGGACATTGCGCAGTTGGAGGACACCTTGTAATGAAAGCCGAAAAGATCACCAAATACCTTTTGCCTCAGGGACCCATACTCAGCTTCACCCTGATCGGCCTGTTGCTTCTCAGCGCAGTGGTCTATTACCACGCAGTCAAGATCCAGAGGTTCCTCGAGCCTGCGCTTGCCATATCCCAGCCGAGGATGCAGTTTACCCGGGATATGAATAGTCTCCTCATGAAGGAATTCGGACCATGGGAGACCACGGGAGTCATATTCAGGAGCGGGTCCGTTCTCGTTGAACAGAAACTGCTCTTCAGCGGCACGCCGCAAATGGCGGGGCTCGAAGGTCTGACGCTCGGGAAATTAAGCAGCGTTTTTCTGGCGGCCCTCGAAGACCCGCGCACACGGGACCATATAAACCTTATTCTCGTGAGCACTCGACTGCCCCTGAGTCTTGACGCTGAACTGAACAAGGTGAGGAGATCCCGTC
This sequence comes from Thermodesulfovibrionales bacterium, assembly GCA_035501055.1. Lineage (GTDB taxonomy): Bacteria > Nitrospirota > Thermodesulfovibrionia > Thermodesulfovibrionales > UBA9159 > DATJWU01. Next base: position 9,830 of record DATJWU010000130.1, on the reverse strand, counting down.
TGCAGGAAAGGGCCGATGGGATACTGGTGTCACTTTTCGGCGCAGAGCCGGAACTTGAAAAGCGTTACGGAAGGTATTTTGCTGCCACGGTATTGCCGGTCGGCATCGAAGGAGAGGCCGGTTGGATAGAGTTCAGGATCGTGCCCACCGAGCGACTCCACATTGAGGTCCTCAAGAGGCTGGGCAAATACGTCTTCTGAGCACGCCTGCTCCGAGAGGGTGAGAGACTGTTATGCGGGAAAGTGCATCGAGCGGGGAGATGGATGACTGAAAAGTATTTTGCAGCGCCACCTTATTCATGCCATGATGAAATTCCTGATGCGCATATGACCGTGCTGTCACTCATGGAGAATTTCACCATGGCATCCTACAAAATCATGGCGAAATCAAAAGACTCTGAAGGCATTCATCTCCCCACTTAAGAAACGTGATCGCATCTGTCAGCAGACTACTCCAGGTTGCCCAGCGCTTCCGGTATGATATTCGAGAGAGCCGGGAATATATGCATACATCCGGTGACCGCCTTTACGTCCCCCTTGAGTATCACCGCATTTACCACTTCCTGAATGAGCATCGCGGCATGGGGCCCTATGATGTGAAAGCCGAGGATCTTCCCGCTTTCTTTTTCGACAATCGCCTTCGCAAACCCTTCACGCTCCGCCATCGCCTCTCCCATCACCGTATCGGAATAGTTCGCCCTGCCGACGAGAACCTCGTGGTTCTTCCTCGCCAGCTGCTCCGTCAGACCGACTGACGCGATTTGGGGGTATGTGAACACTGCGTGGGGGACAGACCCGAAATCCATCCTGATCTTTTTCCTCTGTGTTGCATTATGCCAGGCGATCTCGGCCTCTTTGTCGCCCGCATGGGTAAACATCGTCCTCCCGATCGCATCACCCGCCGCCCATATCCGCTCGCGGTTTGTCCGGAGATAGTCATCAACCTTAATGTAATTGCTCTTGTCTGTCTCGATCCCTGCATTTTCGACCCTGAGAAGGTCGGCATTCGATTTTCTCCCTGCAGCGACCATGAGCGCCTCAGCGGAGATCTCCCTTTCCCTGCCCCCGGCGACGTCCTTCAGCCGCACCGTATAGCCCTTGTCTCCGTACCTCACTTCATTCGTTTCGACTCCCAGCAGGAGTTCGATGCGGTTTCCCAGTTCCGTCTTCAGCAGTTCCGATATTTCCGGCTCTTCGAAAGGCAGCAGGGTCAGGCCTTTGTCCACAAGGGTTACCCTGGTGCCCATGGCGGAAAAGAAGTGGCAGTACTCGGTGCCGACATAGCCCCCGCCGATAATAATCATGCTCTCCGGCCTCTGTTCAAGTGCGAGTACGCTCTCGTTCGTCAGATACCGCACGCCGTCCAGTCCCGTTATCGGGGGAACGGCAGGACGTGAGCCCGAGGTGACAAAGAGCTTCTTCCCTCTTATTCTTTCTTCGCCCGCCTCGATGGTGCGTTCGTCGATGAAATGGCCTTCCCTGTTGAAGAACTCCAGATTTTCCGATTCTTTAAGGGCTTTCTCTATCGATTCCCTCCCTCCCTTGACCGCGTGCCTCATCCGATCCATGACGGCCCTGAAATCGATGCCGGAGATTTCCGCGTGGATGCCGAGCCTCGCACTTTCCTTCACCTCCATGATCCTGTCCGCGGCACAGATCAGTGTCTTTGACGGAACGCACCCGTAATTGACACAAGTCCCCCCCACGCTTCCCTTATCGATAAGCGCAACCTTCAGATCTTCAGAGACCGCAGTGAATGCGATCGCAAGGCCGACATCACCGGCACCGACGACCACGACATCATATTTTTTCATGGCTCCTCACCCTTCACAAAAGATATCATGTCTTTCAGCGTGAACTCACGTCACCATCATCACGCTGTTCCGCAATCCCTCCAGTATGGAGCAGAGAGCACCGAACGGCCGTTCCCCTTTGCTCATCGCGCTCTGCGCCGCGCGCGTTCCCTTACCGCTGCCAAAGGATTTCGGAGGCCTCCAGCGGGACCGCGACGCCCGGTCGATACGGCACCACACGCGCAGTATACTCCGTCGCCTGGCGTGCCGACGGCACCTGCGCGGTATAGATATAGCCGTTCTCAGCGCCCAAGAGCTGCTGACCGCGCGACATCTCGTGCTTCGTCGCCTCCTCGGCGCTTCGTCCCTCCGCATAGAGTTCCAGACGCACGCTTCGGGGATCGACTCCATTGAGATAAACCTGGACATCAAAACGGTGCCCTTCCGCATCCGTCCGAACCTTCACCTCTCCGAAGCGTATATTCCTCCATCTCTCTTCGACGTGACGTCGCCACCCTGCCATCTCAGCGCCTTCCGCGCCCTTTTCGGCAGCGCGCCCTTTGTAGGCTGCCGCAGCCGGAAGGTAGTATTTTTCTGTATACTCGCCGACCGCGCGGTTGGCCGAAAACTGAGGCGTAAGCCGTGCCATGCTTTCCCGGATGCGGGCCACCCAGGCAGCAGGGATGCCGTTTTCGTCTCGCCGATAAAACTCAGGGATCACCTCTTCCTCAAGAAGAGTATAAAGCGCTTCAGCTTCAGCAGCGTCCCATGCAGGGTCGTCTCCGTGCTCCCTGCCGTCCCCCAGCGCCCAGCCCACTTCAGGCGTATATGCTTCAGCCCACCACCCGTCGAGTTCCGAAAGGTTCAGGCCTCCGTTGACGAGCACCTTCATGCCGCTTGTGCCGCAGGCCTCCCAAGGCCGCCGCGGGGTGTTGATCCATACATCCACCCCCTGCACAAGCTGCTCGGTGAGGAGCATATCGTAGTCGCTGAGGAAGGTGACATGTTTTCGGGCCCGCGGTTGACGGATGAACTCGATCCATTGCCGAATCATATCCCTGCCCGTCTGATCAGCCGGGTGCGCCTTGCCCGCGATGATGAGCTGCACAGGCCGCCGGGGATCGGAGAGTATGCGAAGAAGCCTCTCAGGGTCATGAAGCAGAAGGTTCGGCCTCTTGTACGCCGCGAAGCGGCGGGCAAAGCCAAGAGTCAGGGTATTCGCATCAAAACGACGGCGCGCGTCTTCGATCTCTTCGCGCCCGACGCCGGTGACCGCCAGTTGCCGGGACAACCGCTCGCGCACGAATTCAACGAGCGACTCACGTGCGGAAGCGCGACATTCCCACAACATGGAATCGGGGACGTTACGAATCTTTTCTTCCAGGGTTTCTATCGATCCCTGCCAGCGTTCCTTCCCGCAGGCCCCTGTCCAGAGTTCGTCTGCTTCTTCAGAATCCCAGGTCGACATGTGCACACCGTTCGTCACGTGTCCGATCGGTATCTCGCTCTCAGGCCAGCGAGGGAAAAGGGATTGAAAGATGCGACGGCTCACTTTTCCATGCAATTGGCTCACGCCGTTGACCGCCCCGCTACCCCGTACTGCGAGGTACGCCATATTAAAAGATTCCGAGGGGTCACCGGGGTTCTCGCGGCCCAGGGCGAGCAGGTCGTCAAGCGGGATGCCGAGTCCGTCCCTTGCGTATGTTCCCAGATACTTTTCGATAAGAGATGGAGAGAACCTATCAAAACCCGCGCCCACCGGCGTATGAGTGGTGAAGAGATTCCCGGCGCGGGTCGCAGAGAGCGCCTCTTCAAAAGACCGGCCGGTCTCTTCCATAAAGGAACGGGCGCGTTCAAGGACGGCGAAGGCCGCATGTCCTTCATTGAGGTGGCAGACCTCGGGTCTGATGCCGAGCTTATCGAGAAGTCTCCATCCGCCGATCCCCAGAATTGCCTCCTGTATCAACCGCAATTCAGGGCCGCCGCCGTACAGCTCGCTCGTAATTCCACGATGGGCAGGGAAATTTGCCGGGTCGTTGCTGTCAAGAAGATAGAGATTCACCCTCCCGATGCGAACCTGCCAGGCCCGCAGCCAGACGTCGTAACCTGGTAGTTTGATATCCAGCCTCAGCCATTCACCGTTCGGCTGGCGCACAGGAGTAATCGGCAGTTGGCCGGGATCATTGTAGGGGAAGAAGGCCTGCTGAAGCCCGTTCTGGTCTATCACCTGCCGGAAATATCCCTGCTGGTAAAGCAACCCCACACCGACGACCGGCACCCCCATATCGCTCGCAGCCTTGAGTTGATCGCCCGCCACATTGCCGAGGCCGCCCGAATAGATCGGGAGTGCTTCACTCAGCATGAATTCCATGCTGAAATAGGCCACAGAGGTCAAGGGGGCTTCCGCATACTTCTGTTGAAACCACGCCGGTGACCCCGCCGCTTCCCGCCCCGCCCTTACGAGGTTCTCTGCCTTTCCGCGAAAGTCGGCATCGTTTAATGTGCGTTGTAATTGGTCACGCGAGACGGTCTGAAGCACCACCCAGGGGTTGTGAGTAAGGTTCCAGAGCACCGGATCGAGCTGCTTCCATATTTCGTCTGCGGAGTGGTTCCAGGACCAGCGCATGTCCAATGCAAGCGCTGCAAGGGTATCGAATCCCTCGACGTCGGCATGGAGGAAGCCTCGTAACGACCCGTCAATGTTTCTCTCTTCCCCCATATCCTCCTCTCAATCCCGTGACCCTTTGCCCTGTGGTAGGACTACTCAGTGCCTGTATCCCTGTCGGGCGCGCAGACTGCGAGCCTTTCCCTGCCGTAGGGCGAAAGCGCCCTCAGCTCGTTGATGATGGGCGGTAATACCTCGATCACCCGTTCAATCTCCTCCCGGGTGTTATAGCGGCTGAGTGAAAACCTGACGGAACCGTTGATCGCGGTGAAGGGAACACCCATCGCCCTAAGCACGTGGCTCGGCTCAAGCGCACCCGTCGTACATGCGGAGCCGGAAGACGCGCATATGCCGTATTCGTCAAGCCGCAGGAGGATCGCCTCCCCTTCGACATATTCGAAGCTGATGTTCGTCGTATTCGGGAGGCGGTGTTCCCTGTCGCCATTGACCCGCGCGTCAGGACACTTTTCGAGGAGCGCCTTTTCGAGCCTGTCCCTCAATGCCGCCACAGTGGCCGTCTCCTCCCCTATGTTTTTTGCGGCAAGCTCACAGGCCTTTCCGAGGGCAACAATCGAGGGGATGTTCTCGGTCCCCGCCCTTCTCCCCCGTTCCTGATGGCCGCCGATGATATAGGGAGAAAAGCGTGTCCCTTTGCGTACGTAGAGCACGCCGATTCCCTTTGGTGCATGCAGCTTATGGCCTGACAGGGAAAGCATGTCGAGGGGAAGCCTCTTCACGTCTATGGGGATCTTGCCCGCCGTCTGCACCGCATCCGTATGAAAGAGGATGCCCCGTTCCCTCAGCAGCGCTCCGATTTTCTCCACCGGGAAGACCACACCGGTCTCGTTGTTCGCATACATGACCGAAACGACTGCGGTGTCCTCATCGAGCACTTTCGTGAAGCGCTCCCAGTCAAACCTCCCCGCCCCATCCACCGGAAGGAGGGTTACGCGCAGACCCTTTCTCGCGAGATGCTTGCAGAAATTCAGGACCGCGGGGTGCTCGACCCTCGTGGTAATGACATGTCTCTTCTGCGGGTGGGATTCCACCGCGCTCATAAGCGCAGTGTTGTCGCTCTCGGTCCCGCAGCTCGTAAAGATGATCTCTTCCGGTTCGGCATTAATAAGCGCCGCCACCCTCTCCCGCGCCCCTTCCACCTTCCGGTGAAGTTGGCCGCCGAAGGTGTGCATGCTCGAAGGGTTCCCGTAAAACTCCCTGAGATAGGGAAGCATCTCATCGAGGACCTCGGGGGCGACCGCGGAGGTCGCATTGTTATCGAGATAGATCGGTTTCATCCCTCCTCCACCACGATCTCTTCGCTCACGAGCTCACGCAGCTTCTCTTCAATGCCCTTTATCGTGACGCCTCCCATCGGGCACTGGACGCACATCGCCCTGAGCGCCACGATCACCCTGCCGCCGTCGACGTCGATGAGTTCTATGTCTCCTCCGTCAGCCTGGAGACGGGGCCTGATTTCCTTTTCGATCACATCCTGAATGAGCGCTATTTTCTGGAGGTTGGTAAGTCTCCTCGGCCCCTTCGGTTTCTCGGGGACCGCGCGGAGCGACCAGATATCCCTCAGCAGCGCCTCTATCGCAGGGACACAGGCGCCGCATCCGCCGCCCGCCTTGGTATAGTTGGTGATCTCCTCGACGGTAGTCAGGTGGTTTTCGACCGCCACCTTGCGTATCTTTTCTTCGGAGACATCGAAGCACTTGCAGATGACCTTCTCTTTCTCTTCCGCAGGGATCTTTTCCCCGCGGTAGTCAGCCACGGCAGCCTCGAGCGCCTCCCTGCCCATCACGGAACAATGCATCTTCTCCTGAGGCAGACCCCCGAGGAACTCTGCGATATCCTGATTGGAAATCTCCATCGCCTCCTGCACGGTCTTGCCTTTTATGAGCTCGGTAAGCGCCGAGGAACTCGCAATCGCCGAGGCGCAGCCGAAGGTCTGGAACTTCGCGTCGATGATCCTCCCCGTCTCCTTGTCCACCCGGAGCGTCAGCTTGAGCGCATCTCCGCAGAGGATGCTCCCCACTTCACCCACGCCGTCCGGGTTTTCAATCTCGCCCACATTCTTCGGATGGAGGAAGAGGTCTTTTACTTTTTCGGTATATTCCCACATAGTAACATTCTTGCAAAGATGAGGGCTGTTGTCAAATCCCGCGCCGTATCAGGGTCGGGCAATCAACCCCGCGCAGACCCATCAACCCTCAAAGTGTATCCGATTTTTGAAAACAGCTTGAAGAAACTACACGAGAAGGTTCTTCGGAATGGCCATTCCCCCGAAAGGCGCGATGAGGTATTCGCCCTTCACCGCAAAGGGAAACCATGTCAGCGTCGCCCCGGTGACGCAGAGACTGTCCTGTCTGAGAGCCCCGACGGCCTCGCCGTCCCCCGTCGCCATCGCCGCCGCAGCAAATTGTGCGAGCGCCGCAGCGTCCTCACGATCGTAGTAACATCCATTGAGGTCAGGGCTCCCCGTTTCAAGGAGCTCATACGATGGCCGGAGCAGCGAGATACCGATCGCCATATCCACAAGAAACTTCAACCTCCGGTAACGGAAGGCCGGGACAAAAAATGGGGCGGTCCCGCCGTCGGCGGTCTTTGTCCGGAGCACCCAGAACGGGAGATATTTCGCCTCTTCGTGATCTCTTGCAGCAACACGGGCAATCTCATGTGCCACTTCTGACAGCACGTTCCCGCTTATCTCCCATGCCCTGCCACAGCCCTTGCAGGAGAAGATGCAGTCATCGGGCCGGACAGGAAGATCCCCTCCGCAGTTGGGACAGGTGAGAGGGCGGAACCCTGCCACCTCCGGTTCGGCCTCGAGTTCGCGCTTCAGGACATCGAAGACCGAAAGCGGCGCATCGGTGTTGACAACCGTCTCGGTGACGCCATCGAGGATCGTCACCCGCGGTCCTCCCTCTGATTCCATCCTCACGACCCAAAAGGGAAAATAGACAACCGAGAGGATCTTCCCGATTACTTCCCGGAAGAGCAGCAAAGGATTGAGGGCTGTCTTCACACCGACCCCTTCTGCCTCTTCGACAGCCATTGAAGGCGCAACGGTTCTGCCCAAAGCAGTGACCGCTCCTTTCCGAAAGAGGCCGAGTTTCAATACAGCCGGCCGTATACCGAGAGAATAGATGCCGACGCCGCCGAGGCTGCACGCCAGGAAGTTTTTTTCGATATAACGGTCATTCAGAACGATTCTTCCCTTCCCGTAGAAAGACTCTTTCTTCTCCCTCGCAATCGCCGGAGGTTTCCGCTTCTCGGTGTCCGGTTTAATCTCTTCCCGACTCTGCACTGAGGGGGCCACGTGCATTTCATCGCCGCCTTTCTCTGTCAGGTTCTCAAAGAGCTGCCCCATTAATTTGCCGACAGCGCCCCGCATGCCCCCGCTGCCGAAAGTCGAGGCGTCTTCCGTGAGCCACCCCCATCCGTCCTTATCTCCTGCCGCAATTCCCTCCTGCTCGGCGTCATCCGTCTTTTGAGGCTGCGGAGGGGGCTCCTCCCATCCGAAGTCCTGCCCGGTCATCCGATAGTAGGGAATAAAATAGAGCTGCCCTTCCGTACCTCGGAATTCCTTCAGACCCTTGTTTCTCTGTGCCATCACCGCCAGCGCGACTGCACGCTGCTCGTCGAGTTTCGGTCCGACATAGTAGTTCAGCACCTGTTTTCTCCCGGTGACGAGAAGATTCGAGCGGCAGTGGCCGCAGCTGACCGTATTGCTCCCCTCATTAAAATCAAGGGGCGCACCGCAGGTCGGGCACTCTGTGGAAACAACGAAACGGTTCATTCTTTAATCCTTTCATCCGCGAGTGCTGCACGCCTTATGCGAACCACCCTTGTGAGAAAAAGATCATTATGGACGGCAGGCACGCTGAAAAAACTCTTATAGTTCGCCCCAGCGAATCCGCAGTGGCAGACGACACCTTCAGCAACGTCTTTACTCTTGACGGGGCCTGAACTGAAAAGGCACCACCGGTACATTCCGGCTTAGGGTTGATCTCCATATATTGAATCGCATTATAAGAGGTTTTGAAGTGTGTCTGCCGCCTTCATCGCACAGGACAATTCTGTCGCGAATCACTCCGAAACCTTCTCTCCGCAGTTGAGGCAGAACCTTGTCCCGGGCGGCAGTTTCGCCCCGCATTTCCTGCAAATCAGGTCCGCCTTGAGATCAAGGCCGCAGGACGGGCAGAAGTTGTCCGCTGCCCCGAGGTCTGTGGTGCACCTCGGGCATTTCCTGATTACGACCATCTGGTGGCCGCAGTGCGCGCAGAACCGGCTGTCGATCGGGACCTCTCCATGGCATGCAGGGCAGTTCACGATTCCTCTCGCCGAGATTTTCTCAGGCGTGGCATCACCGTTCAGAATCTTGTAGAGCATGCCTGGTATCATCATTCCGAGCCCTGCACCCGCGCCGAGACCCATTCCCGCCGCAGCGGTATTTCCTCCTGCGGCCCCGCCCGACAGGGCCGCATCACCAAGGGCCTTCGCCGCCTTAAATTTGAAGAAGCGGTCGAGATCTCCCACCGCAGCCATTCCGGCGCGCTCGTCTATCATCTTCTGGACGTCCTCGGGAGGCGTGATGCGGTTTATGTAGAAATCGATCATCTCCATCCCGTATTTGTGGAAATCCTCGGTCAGGCGCGTCTTCACCGCCACCGCCAGCTCGTCGTAGTGTTTCGGGAGATTGACAAGGCTGTCCACCTTTTCCCCGAGGAAGTCGTTGAGACGCGAGACGATGACCTCGCGCAGATAGTCCTCCACATTGGCGGTATCGAAGGTCCCCTGCGTTCCGACGAGGGTATTTATGAAAAGCAACGGCTGCGTCACCTTCATGGTGAAGGCGCCGAAGGCACGGAGTCGTATGAGGCCGAGTTCGGAATCCTTGAAGGCAACCGGGTCTTTCGTTCCCCAGCGCATGTTCGTAAAGACCTTCATATTGACGAAACAGACCTCGCACCTGAAGGGGCTTGTGAACCCCCAGGGAAGCGACATCACCTTCGTCAGTATGGGAAGGTTCTTCGTGGAAAGGGTATGTCTGCCCGGACCGAAGACGTCGAGGCCCTTCCCGTCGCTGAAAAAGACCGCTGCCTGGTTTTCCCGCACCACCAGTTGCGCGCCAAACTTTATTTCTGCCGAACCCTCCTGAGGCCACCGGTGCACCACCTCCTGGCCCGTTTTGTCAAACCACTCGATGACCTCCATAAACTCTGACATTCGTCTCTCCTTTTGTGTTTCTGTCGTATCGCTCCGCACAAGACGGACCATTCCTTCAGGAAGGCCTTCCCAGGAGCTCCCTGCTGATGATGAGCCTCATGATATTCTGGCCACCCTCGGCACCCGCGATATACGACGCGA
>DATJWU010000129.1:0-2431 GCA_035501055.1 Thermodesulfovibrionales bacterium | reverse complement strand
TTTCGGACAGTCTCATCTTCGAACGACTACGGGCCGCCATCGGAGTATTCTGCCGCGGGGGCACTGCTTCACAGAGGAAGGCACGGTGACGTGAAGCCGGTCCCACACGCATAGTTCTCTGTGTCTCGTGGTCTGATCTCTTTCGCCCTTGCGCCGGACTTTTCAGTGCTGCCGCGTTTTGTTTCCGGTCCTTCTGGACCGTTTCAGTGCGACCTTCAGGACATCGTCCATGGTCTCCGCAAAGACAAATTCCATGTCTTTTTTAATGTATTTCGGGATGTCTTCCAGGTCCTTCCTGTTCCTCGCCGGCACAATGACCTTCCTGATACCCATTCTCTTGGCAGCGAGGGTTTTCTCCTTGAGCCCGCCTATCGGAAGCACTCTCCCGCGGAGCGTGACCTCTCCTGTCATCGCCACATTCTTGCTCACCGGCGTGCCGGTGAAGGCAGAGGCGATGGCGGTCGCCATGGTTATCCCCGCAGAAGGCCCGTCTTTCGGGATCGCACCGGCCGGCACGTGGATATGCATATCGGTCTTCGAAAAAATGTCGTCCTTGATGCCGAGCTCCTTTGCCCGGGAACGCACGTAACTGAGGGCCGCCTGACCTGATTCCTTCATCACATCACCGAGCTGCCCCGTGAGCGTCAGGCTCCCTTTGCCCTTCATCGTCGTGGCTTCAATATAGATGATGTCGCCGCCAGTCTCTGTCCATGCAAGGCCCGTGGCGACACCCACCTCGTCCTTATCCATTTCCTCTTCCGGCAGGTATTTCGGCACGCCGAGAAATCTATGAAGGGTCTTTGTCGTGATCACGAATTTTTTGGGGCCGCCCTCGGCGATCCTCTTTGCCACCTTTCTGCAGAGGTTCGCGATTTCCCGCTCGAGGTTCCTCACGCCGGCCTCCCGCGTATATTGGGAAATTACGAGGAGCACCGCCGCATCGGTCAGCTGAAGCAGCTTTTTTGTAATACCGTGTTCATCCAGCTGCTTCGGGATGAGATAATTCTTCGCAATCCCGAGCTTCTCCTCGGCAGTGTAACCCGAGAGATAAATTGTCTCCATCCTGTCCCGCAGCGGACCGGGTATCGTGTCGACGAGATTGCCCGTGGTGATGAACATCACATTCGTGAGATCAAAAGGCACCGCCAGGTAATGATCGGCGAATGAAAAATTCTGTTCGGGGTCGAGCACCTCGAGGAGCGCGGAAGAAGGGTCCCCTCTGAAGTCCATGCCGATCTTGTCTATCTCATCGAGCATGAAGACCGGGTTGTTCGTGCCTGCCTGTTTGATGCCCTGGATGATCCTTCCCGGCAAAGCCCCCACATAGGTCCTCCGGTGACCGCGGATCTCCGCTTCGTCCCGCACGCCCCCGAGCGACATCCTCACAAATTCCCTTCCCAGTGCGCGGGCGATGGATTTCCCGAGAGAGGTCTTCCCCACGCCGGGAGGACCGATGAAACAGAGAATGGGACCTTTCATCTTCTCCTTGAGTTTTGCGACGCTCAGGTATTCGAGGATCCTCTCTTTGACCTTCTCGAGGTCGTAGTGGTCCTTGTTGAGGACCTTTTCGGCCGCCTTGATGTTCAGGTTGTCCTTCGTGCTTTTGGACCATGGAAGTTCGACCATCCATTCGAGGTAGGTACGTACCGTTGCCGCCTCTGCGCTGTCAGGATGCATCTTCTCGAGACGCCGGAGCTGTTTCTCCGCCTCCTTCAGGACCTTTTCCGGCATCTTGGCCTCATCGATCTTTTTCCTGAACTCCCGGATCTCTTCGGCCCTCTCGTCGATGTCGCCCAACTCTTTCTGGATCGCCTTGAGCTGTTCCCTCAGGAAATACTCCCTCTGGCTTTTGTCAATCTCCCCGCGCGCCTCCGTCTGGATCTTCTGCTGCACCATGAGGAGTTCGATCTCCCGGCCGAGGATGTCACTCACCCTCTTCAGTCTCTGGAGCGGATCCGTAAGTTCGAGGATCTCCTGCGCCTGCTCGGTCTTCAGCCCGAGATTGGACGCCACAAGGTCGGCGAGTCTTCCCGGGTCATCGAGGTTCTCGACGACGACCATGATGTCGGGCAGAATCGTCTTCCCGAAAGATACCGCCTTGTCCAGCTGCTCCTTCACCGTCCGCATGATCGCCTCGATCTCTATGGTCACTTCTTCGACTTTTTGGTCTGTCAGACGCTCAATCGTAACGGTGTAAAAAGGCTCTGTCTGGCTAAACTGGAGTATCTTCGCCTTGCTGAGACCCTGCACCAGTATCTTCACCCTTCCGTCGGGAAGCTTGAGCATCCTCATGATGATTCCGACCGTGCCCGTCCTGTGAAGGTCTTCAGGGGTCGGGTTTTCCATATTCAGGTCTTTCTGGGTTACGAGCATTACCATCCTGTTCGTGTTCAGCGCCTGATCAATGGCCTTTATCGACATCTCCCTGCCG
>DATJWU010000128.1:0-4882 GCA_035501055.1 Thermodesulfovibrionales bacterium | reverse complement strand
ATATCAGTGTGGTGGTAGAGCTGATTGCGCCGATAGCGATGGAGAAGGAACTGAGGTTTGCGATCAGGGAAGGCGGCAGGACTGTCGGCGCCGGCGTCGTTACCGAAGTGATTCAGTAAACAATTATGATAAAGGCGAAGTGAAAAATGAAGAATGCAAAATGCAAAACCAATGATACTGAACCCGTAATTCTGCAATTTGCGGTCTGCAATTTGCATTTTACATTGGAGTGAAACGACCGATATGAACCAGAAAATAAGAATTAAACTCAGGGCGTACGACCACAGGATCCTCGACCAGTCGGTGAGGGAGATCGTCGATACCGCACAGAGGACGGGCGCACGCATTGCGGGACCGGTTCCTCTTCCGACGCGGATAAGCAAAGTCACGGTGCTGAGATCTCCCCATGTGGACAAGAAGTCGAGGGAACAGTTCGAAATCAGGACCCACAAGAGGCTTATCGATATTTATGACCCCACACCCCAGACCGTTGATGCGCTCATGAAACTGGAGCTCGCGGCAGGGGTTGATGTGGAGATCAAGCTATGACAGGCATTCTCGGCAAGAAACTCGGCATGACCCAGATCTTTGGAGCAGACGGAAAGGCGACTCCCGTTACGGTGATCGAGGCCGGTCCGTGCTGCGTCGTTCAGGTCAAGACCCTCAAGAATGACGGCTACGAAGCGGTGAAGGTCGGTTTTTCCGAAGTGCGGAAGGCGAAGAAGGTGAACAAGCCCATGTCCGGGGTTTTCAAGAAGGCCGGAGTGAAACCTTACAAGATGCTGAAGGAGTATGCGATGGGAAATCTCAAGGTCGGCGATTTCGTCACCGCAGCGGCCTTCCGCAAAGGCGACAAACTGAAGGTTTCTGCGGTTTCGAAAGGCAAGGGGTTTCAGGGCGTTATGAAAAGGCTTAACTATGCCGGCGGCCCTGGCTCCCACGGCTCAATGTTTAATCGTGCGCCGGGCTCTATTGGTGCGAGTTCGTTCCCTTCGAGGGTGTGGAAGAACAAGGGGCTGCCGGGACACATGGGCAGCACAAGGATTACAGTCAGAAACCTTGTCGTTATGGACGTGAAAGAGGAGCAGAATCTCCTGCTCGTCAAAGGCGCGGTCCCCGGCGCGAACGGCACATACCTTGAAATCGAGAAAGGGGACTAATATGCCGGATATAGAGATAAGGGACAGGAGCAACAAGACAAAGGGAACCGTGAGCCTCCCCGAGCAAATGTTCGGGCGTGAGAGAAGAACTGATATTGTCCATGCGTCGGTGGTCAATTTTCTGGCGAACCAGAGACAGGGGACCCATGCGACGAAGACAAAGGGCCTCATCAGCGGCGGCGGCAAGAAACCCTGGAAGCAGAAGCACACCGGGAGGGCGCGTTCCGGCAGCAATCGCTCGCCGATCTGGAGAGGCGGCGGTACGGTCTTCGGACCCCAGCCGAGGGACTATTCTTATTCGCTGCCCAAGAGCATGAAGAAGAGGGCCCTCGCAGAGGCATTGTCGGCCAAGTTTGCTGACGGAGAAATGATTGTGGTGGAGAACCTTGTCCTCGACAAACCGAAGACGAAGGCGATCGTTGAAGTGATCAGAAATCTCGGGCTCGACGGAAAGAGCGTGCTCCTGATCCTGCCGAAGAAGGACGAGAACATTCTGCGCTCCGCGCGGAATATTCCGGCAGTGAACGTGGCGAGGGTCACTGATCTCAACCCCTATCAGATCGTTGCCCACGACAGGATTGTCATGACCGAAGACGCGGTGAGTGCAATAACAGCCGAGGTGAGCGAGCAATGAAGAGTATCTACTCCGTAGTCAAGAGGCCGCTTTTCACTGAAAAGGGGGCTTTTCTTAAAGAGGGTGAAAACAAAATCCTCGTTGAGGTGAATACCGACGCAAACAAAGTTGACATAAGGAAAGCTGTGGAAGAGATTTTCAAGGTCAAGGTGGAGAAGGTGGCGACGATCAATACCAACGGCAAATGGAAGAGACAGGGCAAGTCTGTCGGCAAGAGGCCTGACAGGAAGAAAGCGATCATAACCCTGAAAAAGGGCGAAAAACTCGATTTCATAGAGGGTGCATAATGGCCATTAGAAAATACAATCCTACGTCACCGGGGACCCGGTTCCGGTCGGTCTCCGATTTTAAAGATATTACTACGGATAAACCCTATGAGCCTCTTCTCCGTCCCCTGAAGAAGTCCGGCGGCAGGAACAACCAGGGCTGCGTGACCTCCTGGCAGCGGGGGGGCGGGAACAAGAGACTGTACAGGGTCATAGACTTTAAGAGGAACAAACACGGCGTGGCGGCTTTCGTGGAAACGGTGGAATACGATCCGAACCGGTCAGCGAGGATCGCCCTTCTGAAATACCGGGACGGAGAGAGGAGATACATCATCGCTCCCCAGGGGCTCGGAGTGGGTGAGGAGGTTTTCTCCGGGCCAGGTGTCGAGATCAAGCTCGGCAATGCCCTGCCGCTCAGCGAGATCCCGCTCGGTACCTTTATCCATAATATAGAGATGCGTCCGGGGCAGGGTGCGAAACTCGTGCGCAGCGCCGGGTTGTCGGCCCAGCTTATCGCAAAGGCGGAGGACTATTGTCATGTGAAGCTCTCCTCGGGCGAGGTGAGACTCATCCCCCCGGCCTGCATGGCCACGATCGGACAGGTGAGCAATCCCGAGCATGAAAACATTTCATACGGCAAGGCCGGCCGCGTCCGCTGGCTCGGGAAAAGACCACACGTAAGGGGCGTGGCGATGAACCCGATAGACCATCCTCTCGGCGGCGGTGAGGGACGGAGCTCCGGAGGAAGGCCGCCGTGCTCTCCCTGGGGAAAACCTGAGGGCGTGAAGACACGTCATAACAAGAGAACCGATAAATTTATCGTGAAGAGGCGAGGAGGTAAGTAATGCCGCGGTCCTTAAAGAAGGGTCCCTTTGTGGATGAGAAGCTTATGAAAAAGGTGACACAGATGATCGGTGCGGGAGAGAAGAAGATCATCAAGACGTGGTCGAGGAGATCGACCGTCATCCCCGAATTTATCGGGTTCACCTTTGCCGTCCACAACGGAAAAAAGTTTATCCCTGTCTATGTTACCGAGAATATGGTCGGGCACAAACTGGGGGAGTTTTCGCCGACGAGAACATTTAAGGGGCATGCGGGTTCAGGCAAGGCCGCTGCAGCAAAGGGTTAATTATGGAATCGAAAGCGATATTGAAACATGCGAGAATCACTCCGCGAAAGGCGAGAAGAGTTGTCGATCTCGTGAGGGGCAAGAAGGCCGGAGAGGCCCTTATCACCCTGAGGTTTATGCCCTATCGCGGCGCCCAGTTCATCGAGAAAATACTGAAGTCGGCCATGGCGAATGCCGAACAGAAAAAGGTCGTGAACCCGGAGGAAATGGTGATCGCGGCCTATGTCGACCAGGGGCCGGTCATGAAGAGGATGGAACCGCGGTCAATGGGCAGGGCAAATGTTATCAGGAAAAGGTCATCACACATCACCGTGGTTTTGTCAGAAAAAAAATAAATTTGGAGGTTGATTTTGGGCCAGAAGACACATCCGGTAGGGAACAGGTTGGGCATTACCAAGACATGGGAGTCCCGGTGGTTCTCAAAGAGAGACTACCCTGACCAGCTGATCGAGGATCTCAATGTACGAAAGGAGATCAAGAAGCGGCTTTACCATGCCGGAGTGGCCAGAATAGAGATAGAACGGGCCGGACAGAAGGTGCGGGTGATTATCCATACCGCCCGTCCGGGCATCATCATCGGCAAGAAGGGCGCAGAGGTCGAGAAACTGCGGAAGGACGTGGAGGCCATGACCGGACGCGAGACAGCCATAGACATAAAGGAAATCAGAAAGCCGGAGGTGGACGCCCAGCTTGTGTCGGAAAACATCGCGATGCAGCTCGAAAAGAGGGTCTCCTTCAGACGCGCCATGAAGAAGGCGGTCGCCTCGGCACAGAGGTTCGGCGCGCTCGGGATAAAGGTTGGCTGTGCAGGAAGACTGGCCGGCGCCGAGATCGCACGCTCGGAATGGTATCGGGAGGGGAGAGTGCCCCTCCATACGTTCAGGGCCGACATTGATTATGGCTTTGCCGAGGCGCTCACGACATACGGAAAGATCGGCGTGAAGGTATGGATATATAACGGCGATGTGCTTGCGGAGCCGCACAGAATCGGCGAGACCCATGCAGCCTAGGCTTGGTGGAGAGGTGATTGAATCATGTTGATGCCAAAGAAGGTCAAATTCAGAAAGATGCAGAAAGGCAATATGAACGGCAAGGCCTACCGGGGGTCCGACATCTCCTTTGGCGAGTTCGGGCTGAAGGCCCTTGAGCCCGGGTGGGTTACCTCGAGGCAGATAGAGGCGGCACGTATCGCGATCACACGCCACGTGAAGAGAGGGTGCAAGGTCTGGATACGGGTATTCCCGGACAAGCCGATTACGAAGAAGCCTGCAGAGACTCGTATGGGAAAAGGAAAGGGATCTCCCGAATACTGGGTGGCGGTAGTGAGGCCCGGCAGGGTCCTCTATGAGATGTCCGGGGTGACCGAGGACGTTGCAAAGGCGGCGCTCAGGCTGGCGCAGCATAAACTGCCCATCGCGACAAGATTTGTGAGCAGGGAGGATATTGCGAAATGAAATCTTCTGCACTGCGTGAAATGACGCCGGAGGAACTCACCCTGAAAGAGCAGGATTTGAGAAGGGAACTTTTCAACCTGAGGTTCCGCCTCGCCACGGGAGAGGTGGAGAACCCCATGCGTATCCGTGCGGTGAGGAAGGATATCGCGAGAGTCCTGACCGTGATGACGGAAAAGCGGAAGTAAAATCCTTACTGAGTGCCGGAGAGAGGAGAGGTATGCCAAAGAAGATTTATTCGG